>NZ_JBQKGG010000003.1:0-281470 GCF_052118925.1 Candidatus Paralachnospira sp. LCP21S3_A2 | reverse complement strand
CGTCTTGAAATCCAGGACCGTATCGGAACAGGACGGCTGGCTGTTCCAGGTGACCGTCTGATCCCAGTCGGATAACGGCTCATGGACCGTTACCGGAAAGCTTTGGGCCGCGCTGGCATCGTATTTATACTGGTGCGCTGCAAAGACCCCTTTATAGATCACATCCCCCGCATCCAGCGCCGGAAGCTCCTTGAACTTTACCAATATCCGGCACCGCCCGTAGGAGGGCACATAGCCGACTGCCGCAGATCCCCAGCCGGAGTCCGTCTCGCCGGGCTGTTTTTCCCGGATAAACGTATCGATGATCATGCGGCTTTCCCGTTTGGTTTCCGTGTTCGGATCGATCGTCACCGGATAGGTGCGGCTTTCCGCTAAGAGCCATTCCTGATCCGCCGAAACCGTCAAAACCGTTTCGTCTTCCCCGGACTCCAAAAGCTCATACGCCACGGCATTGCTGGTCTCTCCTGCCGCATCGTACATGTAAGGGCGCAGAAAGGTATATGCCTCTCCCTCTCCTTCCCCGGTCACAAGCTGTACTTCTCCCTCCCCGGACAACACCATCCGCATCCCCGGATGATGGATCCGGAAGCGGATCGTCTGTCCGGCTGCGTCCCGGTCATTCAGGAAGATATTTTCCTTTAAGGTCACGCTGTCGATCCGGTACTGAAGATCGACCCCCGGGAAGACCTCCTGGTAGATCCCGCCGGAGGAAAGGTTCGGGACACCGGCCACCTGGGCATTATACCGGTCTGCCGCCAGGCCGTCCCGCTCTTTTGTCACTTTCTTCCACTCGTCCGGGACCGGGATCTCCGGCCACCCTTCCGGGATCTCCGGAAGAATGCTGCCGGCGGGAGAAACGGCTGTATCATCCTCTCCAGCCTCATCCGAAACACCGGCTCCATGACTGGAAGACTCTCCGCCCGTCTCCGTTTCATAGAGCGGCGTCTGGGGAAGGAACTCCCGTCTGGCCGGTTTTACGGCCTGCCCGGAGGACTGGCTGCGGGATCCCGGTTCTGATTCCTCCGGCTTCTGCGTTTCCGCCGGTTTTCCTGCAGGTTCATCTGCCGGTTCTCCCTGTTCCTCCGATTCTTTCACCGTTTCCCCCTGCTCCGGTTCCGTGGTTTCTTTCACGGTTTCTGCCACAGGTTCTCCATGCTTTGATCCTGCGGTTTCTTCCGCCGCTTCCGTTTTTTCCTTCTGTCCGGAAGGTTTCTCTGCCGCAGTTTCCGCGTTTTCTTTCTGCCCGGAAGGTTCTTCTGCCGCCGTCTCCCCGGAAGGCTCTGTCTCTTCCCCGTTTTCTTCCTCCTCCAGTTCTGTCACAAGGCTCCAGGAGATCCTTCTCCCGTCCCATTCTAACGATACTAACTCCTCCGCATCGGAATAGCGGGCCAGGGACACCTTCACATCGGAGGCCGCATTTTCATAAGCCTCTTCGCCGGTCCCTGCATCCTCTGTGAGCACCAGACGGTTATCGATCTCTTCCCAGCCGTCGTCTGTCTGGTAATGGACCGGCTCCGGATACAAAACCGCCACATGGCCGTTTCGTTCCGTCAGGAAATATTTCATCCCGGCTTCCCGCTTTTTCACCTCTTCCGCGATGATATATTCCGCCTCCGGATCCTCTGCGGTTCCATAAGGAAGCTCCGGATCCATTCCATGGACCACTTTTTCTTCCTCCGCTCCGGTTTCCTCCTGTGCTTCCGTCTCCGCCCCATACTCCGTTCCGGTATAAGGCGCGCCAGAGCCTCTGCCGTCCCGTACTCTAAGAGCATCACCAGGGCTAAAAGCCCCGCCGTCAGTTGTCGGAACATTCGTTTTTTCATACCGTTCCCCTTTCTTCGTTTGTATATGTGTAAAACACCGGCCTGTCCTCCGGTGCAGTTACTATGGAAAAAGAATTCGGTTTCCTTTCTTTGTTATCTTTTATTCATGTCTTGGGGTTTCGTTCAGACTTACCTTAGATGTCGGTTTGCATTGTTTGTAATACGAAGAGTTACTTTCTTCCAGAATAGCACACATCTGTTTTTAATTCAACCTGTTAGTAGAACTTTTTTAGAAAATTTTTAAAAAAGAAAAGAACTATTATACGTTTTCCATTTCCTAACCGTTTTTCCATAACAAAAAGCCATCCCTCATACGTCTCCGCATAAAGAACAGCTTTCGTTAATTCTCAATTCAATTTTTCAATTATTCCGATCAAATCCTGCTGCCGATTACCCGGTTTTCTCTCCTACAGCGTCAGCACTGAATCGATGAGCCTTCTGGTATATGCTTCCCTCGGCGTCTGAATGACCTCCATGGCCGTTCCTTCCTCCACGATCTTTCCCTGATACATGACCGCCACCCGGTCACAGAAGCTGCTCACCAGGGCAATGTCATGAGAAATAAACAGGAATGAAAGGCCCAGCTCCCGCTTCAGCTGATCAAGAAGGCGGATGATCTGTGCCTGTACCGACACATCTAAGGCACTGGTCACCTCATCACAGATCAGAAGTCTCGGCTTCACCAGAATGGCCCTTGCGATAGCCGCCCGCTGGCATTCGCCGCCGGAAAGCTCTCTGGTATAACGGTCGGCATAGGAACGGCTCAGCTGTACCATGTCCATCATTTCCAGTGCCCGTTTCCGGATTTCTTCCTTGCTGAGGCCGTGACGGTGATACCACATGCCCTCACAGATGTTATCTAACACCTTCCTCCTGGGATCCATAGATGACCTGGGATTCTGAAAAACCATCTGCAGATGACCGCCGCGGTAGATGACCTCCCCCTTGTCCGGGAGAAGAAGGCCTGCGGCCAGATACGCGGTAGTAGACTTTCCGCTGCCGCTCTCGCCGATAAGTCCCAGACACTCGCCCTCCCGAATAGAAAGGCTTACCTGATCCACGGCCTGAACCTGCCCGAACCGTTTTTCCAGGTTCCGAAGCTCCAGAAGCGGCTCCGTCAGCGGTTCCGTCATGGGCGCATGGCCCTCGCCGTGATGATGGGTGTGCATGGGAGAATAGGACTGTTCCTGATTCGCTCCATGCACATGCTCATGGCTGTGATGTGCTCCGTGCTCCTGTCCAGCAGCCGAAGATCCATGCTCCGTAACTGTATGCGCATGCTCGGCATGTCTGTATTTCTTGCTCCAGCTCATTGTTCCGCCCCTCCTGTTCCCGGAAGCCTGCCGTCCAGCCGGGGCACCGACCGGATCAGTTCCTTCGTATATTCATGCTCCGGGGCATAAAGCACCTGCTCCTTCGTCCCCCATTCCACCAGCCTTCCGTGGTTCATGACACCGACCATGTCCGCCATGGCGGCGATCACTCCGATGTTGTGGGATACAATGAGGATCGACATGCCCAGCTTTTCCCGCATTTCCATCATCGTCTCCATAACCTGCTTCTGAACCGTCACATCCAGCGCACTGGTCGGTTCATCTGCAAGCAAAAGCTTCGGCCCGTTGGCAACTGCAATGGCCAGTGCCACCCGCTGGCACATACCGCCGGAAAGCTGGGACGGATAGGACTGCTCCAGCCGTTCGGAGTTCTTTAATTCCAGCGCCTCGCAGAGCGTTCTCCACTGCGCAGATGCCTCCTGCTTTGAGATCCGTCTGTGGACACGGATACTTTCATAAAAGGTTTTTCCCAGCTTCCACAACGGATCCAGAGACAGCTCCGGGTGCTGAAAGGCCATGGCAATCTCCTTTCCGCGGATCTTTCCCATGGCACGGCGGTCCAGTCCCGTCAGGTCGGTATCCTGAAACAGGATCTCTCCTCCGGTCACGGTTCCGCCTGAAAGACCGAGAATGGAACGGAGCATCGTGCTTTTCCCGCTTCCGCTCTCGCCGACGATGCCGACAATCTGTCCTTCTTCTACGGACAGGCTCACCTGATCCACCGCAAGTCCTTCTCCGTATGATACCGAAAGCTTGTTAATCCGCAGCATGACTCTCACCTCCCACATCTAAAGCGTCCCGTACACAGTCGCCGGTCAGATTAAATAAAATCACCGCCAGAAACAGCGCCAGACTGGGAAACAGAATACACCAGGGCGCCGTCTGCAGATACGCGCGGCCGGTGCTGATCATCTGACCCCACTCCGCCTGTGGTGCCTGTACGCCGAGCCCTAAGAACGACAGTCCTGCCATACTGAGCACCACGTTCCCAACATCCAGTGTTGCTGTGATCAAGATCGGAGAAAAAATATGGGGAAGCACGTGGCGCACCAGAATGTTCCGCCGCTTCGCGCCGCAGAGCCTTGCTGCCTGGATAAAGGTCTCCCCCTTGATCCGGAGAACCAGGCTCCGCGCCAGTCTTGCATACGTTGTCCAGTACATGATCCCCAGCGAGATCATGGCATTTCTGAGACCCGGCCCAAGCATGCCGGCCACTGCCACCGCCAGCACAAAGCTGGGGAATGCCTGAAAGATCGTTGTCAGCTTCATAAGAGCTGTATCAACAGCTCCTCCCAGATAGCCGGACAGCACGCCAACTGCCGTTCCGAATACCGAAACCACAACAACCACTGCCAGCGCGGAAAATACGGATGCCGATGCCCCTTCCAGCACTCTCGAAAAAATGCAGCGTCCCAGATTATCCGTTCCGAAGGGATATTCCGCAGAGGGCTTTAACAATGCCGCCGAAAGATTTGTTTCATAAGGATCATGAGGCGCCAGATACCGTCCGAACAGGGTGAACAGCAGAAAGAGCACCAGCAGGATCAGAAAGAGCACCGCTTTCCGTTTTTGTCTATGCTTTGCCATGCCGTGCCTCCTGTCCTGCCCGTACACGGGGATCAATGATTCCGTAGGAAATATCTACCAGATAATTAACTGCCAGAAAGATCAGCGCCATCCAGACCACATACCCCTGGATCACCGGATAATCTCTGGCGGAAATAGCATCCATGGCCAGCTTTCCCAGTCCCGGCCAGGAAAAGATATTTTCCACGATGGTAGAGCCGCCCAACATCCCGGCAAGGGAAGTTCCGGCCAGCGTGATGACAGGAAGCAATACGTTTTTCAGCACATGGGAAAACAGAATCTGCCGCTCCGGAACTCCTCTGGCTCTAGAGCCGATGATATAGTCCCTGGAAAATTCCTCCAGCACAATGGTCCTCACCTGGCGGATATACCAGGCACTGAGGGAAAGTGTCATGACCAGCACCGGCATGATCATGCCCTTTGCTCCCTTCGCTGCAATGACTGTAACAAGATGAAACCGGACGCTGAACAGATAAAGCGCCGTAAGTGCCAGAAAAAACGATGGCAGGGACGCAAACAGATACGTCACAAACCGGATCACCAGATCGACGGGCCGGTTTTTATATCTTGCACAGAGGATCCCCAGAGGAATCGACAGCAGCATGACCGCCGCCATGGACACCAGCGTTAAGAGAATGGTATTCGGCAGTGCCTTTTTCAGCTCCGCCACCACCGGCTTTCCGCTTTTCAGGGATGTTCCCATGTCTCCCTTCAGAAAGTTTCCCAGCCATTCTCCATAACGCACAAGAAGGGGCCTGTCAAGCCCCATCTCCGCTCTTGTCTGCTCCAGAAGCTCCGCGCTCGGCGCCACTCCTGTTTTATTCAGTTTGATCTCTGCCGCATCGCTGGGCGATAAATAAGTCAGGCAGAAGGATAAAAAAGTAATTCCCAGAAAGACCAGGAGAAAACTCCCGGTCTTTTTCAGCAGATATCTGATCATTGGTTCCTCCGCAGCTTACCGCTCAATATCTGTATTCACATCCAGCAGGTAATACTCGGACGGATGGGTGGAAAAGCCCTTCACTGCCGATGTGTAGATATTTGTCATCATCTGATGGTTATATACGGTCATGGCATTATCATCCAGCACCATCTGAACCATCTGGCGAACCAGATCGATCCGTTCTGCTTCGTCAGCCGTTCCCGAAAGTGTCTTGGCCAGCTCGTCTAACTTTGCGTTGGAATAATGAGAGTAGTTGGAGGATGCTCCGGTCACCAGCATCAGATTGATAAAATACTGGGGATTTCCGGTAGGAACCATAACACCGGTCTCGCAGTCCAGATCATACTCTCCGGCCTTCACTGCATCTGCCGTGCTCTCCATAACCTCCACATTCAGCTTGATCCCGATGGTTCCAAGCTCCGCCTGAAGAAGCTCCAGCATCTGAGCCAGCTCCTTTCTGGATGCAAAGGTAATGGCCTTCAGCTCCAGCTTCACACCATCCTTATCCAGAATGCCATCTCCGTCACTGTCACTCCATCCGGCCTCTGCCAGAAGCTTTGCCGCGCCCTCCGGATCGTACTTGTCCACGGTAAGCGTCAGGCCATCCGTTCCGCCGTAGGGCAGGAAGGACGGAAACAGGCCCCAGGATGCCTCAGCCTTTCCGTTGTAGATTGTCCTGGAAACGCCCTCCCGGTCAATGCACATGGCAATCGCCTGCCGTACCGCCGGATCCTTCATGGCCTCATGGTCCATATTGTAATACATCCGGTTTCCTCTGGAGGTGGTCACTGCATCGATCACGTAATCATCGTTATTTTCAAAGGTCGAGATCGCGGAGGTCGGCATTGCCACTGCCATGTCGATCTCGTTGTTCTGAAGCGCCATGGAAAGGGATTCCGTATCACTGATGGTGATCAGATGCGCCTCGGAAAGCTTCGGCATACCGCCCCAATAGCCGTCATACCGCTTTACCACCGTCTCCACAAACGGCTCAAACTCCGTCACCATGTACGGGCCGGTGCAGTAAAGCGTTGTCTCATAATCACTGTTGGCCGCATCATAAATACTCCACAGCGGGTCAGTCAGTGTATTCTTCAGCGCCACATCCTCGCCGGTCAGATGGATTGTCAGAGTCTGTCCGTCAGCCTCGATGGAATCCATCGCCATCTGCTCCTTTGCCCGTTCATTTGTCTCATAGGTCCGCTCCAGACATGCCTTTACTGCCTCGGCCGTCATCTTTTCGCCGTTCTGAAAGGTCACATCATCCCGCAGGGTGATGGTCCAGTCCTTATAGTTATCACTCTCACAGGACAGCGCCAGGTTCGGAACCGGTGTGATCGTTTCATCTAATTTAAATAAAGTCTCTGTTACTCCACTGTACATCAGATACCAGCCGTCCCAGCCATTTCCCGGATCCAGCGTCTCTGTGGCAAAATAGCCGGTGGAACCGAACCGCATTACCTTTTCGTCTCCGTCTGTACTGCTGCTTCCGTTTTCTGTCCCTGCGGAAGTCTCCGTCTTTGTTCCCGTCTCACCTGCCGTTGTCTGTGTATCCGAATCCTTCCCGCCGCAGGCTGCCAGCCCCAGTGTCAGGACTGCTGCCATGGCAAGAGAGATCAGCTTTTTTCCGGTTTTTCTCATTTACGCACTACCTCCTGTTGGTTTTATACGCCGCCGCTCTTTTCCGTAACTGCTTTGGCAAACATCTCAAACACACCTCAGCATACCAGAAAAAAAAGAACCCCACAAGCCTCCCGGGGGGTTCTTTTTTTTGCCTTTTTTCTATTTTTCTTCTAATTCTGAGGTGCAGTGCGGACATCTGCTTGCCTTGATCGGGATCTCACTGAGGCAATACGGACATTTCTTCGTAGTCGGCTCCTTGGGCTCCTCCACCTTCTTGGAAATCGCCTTCTCGGCCAGCTTGTTCATGCCCTTGACCATCATAAAGATGATAAACGCCAGAATCAGGAAATCCAGAACTACGGTAATAAAGGCACCGTAGTTAAAGGTCGCGGCTCCGGCCTCCTGAGCCTCCGCCAGCGTCTTATAATGACTGCCATCCAGTGCGATAAACCAGTTGTTGAAATCAATACCGCCGGTCACCAGGGTAATGATCGGCATGATAATGTCGTTGGTCAACGAGGTGATGATCTTCTGGAACGCACCGCCGATGATGACAGCAACCGCCAGATCCATCACATTTCCGCGCATGATAAATTCCTTGAACTCCGCAAAAATTCCCTTTTTCTTCTTGTCCTTTCCCATACTCATTCTCCTTTTTCTTTTTTACTCCATCTCCTGCTGAACACTTGCTTCGCAGGAACGCATGGCGAGGATCGTTTTTTCCATCAGTTCTTCCAGCGGCCAGCCAAGCATTTCCGCACCCTGGCGGATCACCTCTCTGGAACAGCCTGCCGCAAACTTCTTATCCTTGAACTTCTTTTTCAGGCTGGAAACCTCCATATCCATAACGCTCTTTGAGGGACGCATTTTCGCTGCCGCTCCGATCAGTCCGGTCAGCTCGTCTGCCGCAAACAGCACCTTTTCCATTTCATGCTCCGGCTTAATGTCAACCACCAATCCATAGCCATGGCTGCAGATGGCATGGACCAGATCCGGTTCCGCTCCGATCTCTTCCAGAAGCTCCGGTGCCTTTTTGCAGTGCTCCTCCGGATATTTTTCAAAATCCACATCATGAAGCAGACCTGCCAGTCCCCAGAAATCTTCCTCGTCTCCGTATCCAAGCTCCTTTGCGTACCAGCGCATAGTCCCCTCCACAGTCAGCCCGTGAAGAATATGAAACGGCTCCTGATTGTACTTCTTTAAAAGTCCCAGTGCCTGTTCTCTTGTTACAGTTGTTTTCATGCCTGTTCTGCCTCCAGTTCCTTTTTAAAAATCTCATGGTATTCCGGGTGAGTCTTTTTCAGCGACACCGGCCGCCCGTCACAGTCCAGAAAACAGTGGCTGCTTTCCCCCTCACAGCGCAGCACACCCGTCTCCTTGTCTGTTACCTCATAAGACAGGGACAGCTTCACGCCATTGTATCCGGTAAGCTTTAAGGTGATCTCTACCGTATCGCCGAACCGCACCATGGAACGATAACGGCAGGCCACCGACACCACCGGGCTGATGATCCCGGCCTCCTCCATTCCCTTATATCCGGCTCCGGCTTCTTCCAGATATGCCGTTCTGGCTTCCTCAAACCAGCGGATATAATTGGAATGATGAACGATTCCCATCTGATCTGTTTCATAATAATGTACGCACCGTTCATACGGCTTTCTCATGGCTCCTGCCTCCGTTTTTCCATAGCTTCGGTATTTTTCCGCTTTTTTTAGCTTACTTCATTCACTCGGGACTGTCAACCATTTTGCATCTTCACGCCGTCCCGCGAAGAACCTCTTTTCCTTTTTGTGCTTCCGTGTTACACTTAAATATCATTACAGAAACTATGGAAACGGAGGTGCCTCTGATGGACAATACCCGAGCATTTCAGCCCGCCCGGACAAAAAAAGAGCTGTACCGGCGGTTTCCATCTCTGGCGCTTCCACTGCTTTCGCTGGAAGATGTTATTCCGGATCTGAGTAACAACAGCAATTATAATCTGTACGATAAATCAGATAGTTTATCTCCCACCGACACACAAATCGGCAGCGATAATCAGTCCCATAAATCGGATAGTTTATTTTTGGGCGGTACGGACGGAGTTCATCTCTACTGGCCTGTCCGTTTTTTTGAAAGCCAGGATTTTCCTTCACTCTCAGATTCTCCGGCTTCTCTGAATTTCCGGCCTGCGGTGTCCGACAGGGACACCGCCGCAGTTTCCCCGGCAGAGCCGCTTCTGTTTCTTCTTCATGAGCTGCTTCACTGCATTCTCGGCCATCCCTTCCGAAAACCGGCAGACTGCCCGGCGGAGGAATGGAACCGCTGCTGTGATGAACAGGCAGCCCGGTTTCTTTCGGCTCTTGTTCCGGAGCTGTTTCCGGACGGTTCGGTACTGCCGCCGGATTCCCATGAGGCATGGCCAATCTATGCCGCCGGTGACGGATCTGCAAAACGCGCCCGTGCCTCCGGTGACGGAGAATCCCCGGACGGAAACGAAAGCGGCCCTGCTTCCCGCGAAAACCGGGACGAAGCTCATGATACAAACCGTCTTTCTTCCTTTTCGAAGCAGGAGACCTCCTGGGCGAAGCTTCGGAAAAGCTTAACCGGACGAGGCGCTCTGTTATCGTATGACCGGCTCTCCCGTTCTTCAGCTGCTCAAAAACAGTCCGGACGAACTCAGCGAAGCGGAAACGGGCGGCCCTCCATGGGACGAAATCCAGGAACCGGGAAACGCCGTTTGACCTTGACCGATGCAAGACGGGGCAATTACCGGGAGCTGTTAAAAGACCTGTCCTGCTGGGGCGAGGATTTCCGGCTCAGCTCCCGTGAATTCTATTATCCTTCTTATTTATATGGGCTGGAGCATTATGACGGCCTGCCGCTCATCGAGCCGCTGGAATCGGAGGAAGCAAAAAAGATCCGGGAGCTTGCCATCGTGATTGATACCTCCGGATCCTGTTCCCGGACACTTACCCAGGCCTTTCTGGAGGAAACACGGGCGCTCATGGAGGAAGAGGATCTGTTTTTTCACCCGTTCAATCTTCATATTCTCCAGTGTGATACGGATGTCCGCCGGGACGATAAGATCACCTCGCCGGAGGACTGGCATACCTATATTGACAGCCTGGAGATCTGCGGCATGGGCGGAACTGATTTCCGTCCTGCCTTTTCCCATATAAAAGCGCTGATCCAGAACCGGGAATTTTCCCATCTGTCCGGAATCCTCTATTTCACTGACGGGCTGGGAATTTACCCGGAGCAGAATCCGGAAATTCCGACCACCTTTATCTTTCTGAACCACCGCTATGATGACATTGATGTACCCGGCTGGGCAAAAACCCTGATTCTGCCTGCCGAACCGCCGAAAGGAGCGGATTATGAATATTAAAGAAGCAAAAGACGAGATCTGCCGCACCATAAAAGCTTACACAGCCAAGGACAACGCCGGACTTTACCGGATTCCCGCGCGTTCCCGCCGCCCGATTTTTCTCATGGGCGCCCCCGGAATCGGAAAAACCGCCATCATCTCCCAGGCTGCCAGGGAATGCCGGATCGGATTTCTTTCCTATACGATGACCCATCACACCCGCCAGAGTGCCATCGGTCTGCCGCTGATCCGCGAGCACAGCTTCCGCGGCGAAACCTATTCCATGACGGAATACACCATGAGCGAGATCATCGGCGGCGTTTACGACCGGATCGAACAGACCGGACAGGAAGAAGGGATTCTCTTTCTCGACGAGATCAACTGCGTGTCCGAAACCCTTCTGCCCACCATGCTCCAGTTTCTTCAGTTTAAGATGTTCGGGACGCATGTGCTCCCCGATGGCTGGATCATTGCGGCCGCCGGAAATCCGCCCAAATATAACCGTTCCGCCCGGGAATTCGATGTGGTCACGCTGGACCGCGTAAAATACATGGAGCTGGAGGCTGACCTGGACACCTGGCTTTCCTACGCCGCCGGCCGTTCCGTTCATGATTCCATTCTGTCTTATCTGCGGCTGAACCGGGAGGATTTTACCACCTTTTCCCGCAGCGAATACGGCCGGGAATTTGTAACGCCGCGAAGCTGGGAGGATCTGTCTCAGGCATTAAAGACTTATGAAGCGCTGGAGCTTCCCGTAGAGGACAGTTTCTTTTCTCAGTATCTTCAGAGCCGTACCGTCAGCGAATCCTTTGCTTCCTACTATCGACTCTGCCGGAAGCTTTCTGAAGATGCCCCGTTCGCTGAACTTCTGGAATCCGGCACCATGCCGCCCGCTTCCCTTTCCCTGGCCTCCCGCCCGGCGGACGAGCGGTTCTGCCTGATCACCCAGCTTTCCGGTATGCTCCGCCGGGAAAGTCAGGACTATATGGAAGAGGAGACCCTGTTACAGAGCCTCTCCTACTTCGCCGACGGACTGGAGCACAGCCTGAACGCCGTACAGCCGGCCGCTTCACAGACAGATTTCGATCTGATCCGGCCGACCTCTGAAGCTTCCTCTGCTTCTGCTTCCTTTCCGGCCTTCTCCACAGCCTGTCAAAGCCTTCTGAAAAAGCGAACGCTTGCCATGAATACAAAACAGAGCCTCGGCCTGCTCGCACCGGAGGAGGAACGCCTGGAGCATCTGCTGTCTGCACAGGTGACAACGTTTCTCCAGAACCTTCGCCTGAATACAGCAACCTCCCCGCTCGCCGGCTTCCGCAGTATGCTCCGCACCAGACAAAATGATCTGGAGGCTGGAAGACAGCCACTGCTCACCCGGTTTCATGCTGTTCTCGATTTCCTGCTCCGGGAATTTTCCGACAGCCTGGAAACCGGTATCTTCGCCTCCGAGCTTCTGAATACGCCGCAAACGGAGCATTTCCTGAAAAAATATGATGCACTGCTCCATAATCAGATCAAGGACCTGGCCGGGGAATAACCCCGACAGGCCCTTTTTCAGTTCAAACTATTCTCTGTTTCCCTTTCCCTACTTCACCTGTATCGCCTTATGGGGACACATTTCCTGGCAGCAGAAGCACCGGATACATTTTTTATAATCATAGACCGGCGGATTTTTCCGTCCACCGGAAAACCTCACAGCCTTTCCGTCTACCGGACAGCTTTCCACACAGATTCCGCAGCGGACGCATTTTCCCGGATCAATGTAAGGCTTCTTCTGGAACAGCTTCAAAAACCGGTTCAGCTTCACCCATTTCCCGGTCCGCACCAGCTTCCGATCTACGTTAAAGTTCGGATTTCCGTACCGCTCCAGTAAGTCTTCCGGAGCGATCACTCCCTCTCCCGGAACTGCCACCTCGATCTCATTGTCACGGTAATGCCCCAGCCCCATCTTTTCTCCATGATAATTGGTTGGAACCAGCTCCGGCTTCAGATTGATCAGACGACAGTAAACGCTGTCCAGTGCCACCGGATCTGCCGACACCAGCAGTACCTTCATGGGGATCGGGTCCCCGGAGGTGGGCCCGTTCCCTTCCATGGCAATGATTCCGTCCATAATGGCAAGCCGCGGCTTTACAAACCGATTCAGGTCGATGAGCTGACGGGCAAAGCTGTCGGCACCCGGAAAGCAGGTATGTCCCTTGGCCTTATGAAGGCCATAAATACAGCCGTACAGATTCTTCACGGCTCCGGTCACGCGCTCCAGCGCATGAGTTTTCATTTTACAGACATTGATCAGAGCATCGGCCTCCAGCACTTCCCTGCAAAGATAAAAGCCTTTCGCCTGAGCCCCGGCCTCATAGGGGATCAGTCCGGCACCGGAAAAATCCACCACCGGCACCTCATACTTCTGCAGGATCTGATCCATACCAACCTCTGCCGCTGCTGCCGTTGCCTCGCCGAAGCCGCAGGAATCACCTGCCGTGACAGTTTTTACTCCGGCCTCCCGCACCAGCCTTGCCACGGCTCCCATGACCGCCGGATGCGTCACAACGGCTCTGGACAGCTCCGCCTTCCGCACCAGATTAGGCTTTAACAATACCTTATCCTCCGGCTTCACGAACTGCCCCATGCCTCCCAGAAGCGCAACTCCTTCCTTCAGCCGTTCATATACCGTCTCTTCTTCATAAGTATCACAGGGAATCAGCACCACTCTGCTCCGCACTTCTGTCTCCATCTGTTGTCTCCTCATTCCTGCCCTCAGCCCTCGGAGGGAACTTTATTCACGTTTCTTTCGGATGTTTTACTCGCTGACGGTCCACTTCCATGCACACCAGTTCAGCTGCATTGCGGTATCATAATCAACTCCAACAACCCGCTTATTATTCGCTACCAGTGCATTGGAAGAGTACAGGTAGCATACGGCCGAATCGTCCAGTACATACTGCCATACCGATACATATGCTTCTTCCTTCTCGGTCATATCCAGAATGCTGTTTGTTGCTGTAAACAAATCTACATAATCCGTATACTGAATGCAGGGGAAATTGGTCGTTCCTTCATTATTCAGCCAGCCCAGAGGCTCGGTGGGATCGATGCCGCCGGCAGAACCGCACATACCGAGATCATAGTCGCCGTCCCTCATCATCTGCATTAAGGTCGGGAAATCATACTGGGTAATGTTGGTCTTTACGCCGATGGCTTCCAGATCCTGCTGGATCAGAACGGTAGACTGGATCCGGACTTCATTTCCGGTGGGAACGATCAGCTCCAGTGTCTGGTTAAAATCAAAACCATTTTCCTCCAGCTGTACCTTCGCCTTTTCGGGATCATATGTGGGAAGCTTCAGCTTGGACTCATCTACAAAAGGATGCTCGTTGGAGAACGGTGCATATAAAACCGTACCCTCACCTTCCAGCAGGTTATCCACGATGGCTTGACGGTTGATGGCCATGTTCAGTGCATTTCGGCATTCCGCATTCGGGATCTTGTCGCTGGTGGTATTGATGATCATGGACTGGTATGCAAAGTTTGAGATGGACGCTGTATCCAGGTTTTCGTCCTCCTGAGCTGCCGGCCAGTCAGAAAGGGGAAGAGACGCCACTCCGGCTCCGGCAATGACATCGACTTCGCCGCTCAGGAGACCGGATAACAGCTGACTGCCTTCTACCACGCGCAGCACCAGGCGGTCAATATCCGGTGCCCCAAGGAAGTAATCCTCATTTTTTACCATTTCGACCCGCTCGCCGTCGATGGAGACGTGATCTTTACGGTATAAGCTGGTGTGGTCATCAGCCACCTCATAGCTCTCTGCCAGCCTCGGTTCTACCGTTCCGCCGCAGTGCGATCCCCGCGGAGCGTTTTTTATTTCATAGGACGAACTTTCCCATGAAGTCAATAGGTATTTTTAGGGATTTTAGTACTGACCGCTCTTCCGCTTCGATTCCGTAAATCGCACGGATATCCCGTCTGCCCCCAGATAGCCCTCCACATGAGACTCCGTATTGGCCTCCCGCTTCTTGAATGCCTCTGCACAGACCGCTGCCTCATCCCCCTCACGAAGCGCAAAAAACAGCTTTCTCGGCATTCCGACGCACAGCCGGCGGCCTTCTGAAATCTCAACCTCCGCCTCGATCCGCTCCTCGCCGAGGGCCAGACGGTTATGGATCGATTCCCGTTCGTAGCACTGAGCCAGAAGACGGTACACCTGATCATAATAGGCCGTAAAATAAGCTGCTTCGGAAAACTGAAGCTCCAGTCCTTCCTTAGCCGGCTCGGCGTCCTTTAACCGTACTGAAAGGCATCTGGCACCATAGTAGGTCATGCAGGCGGCCGCCTGCTCCGGAGCGTTTCCGTTAACGGTCAGGATCTCCCCGCCCTGGCGGCAGCCACTCTCCAGTGCTTTCCCGCTGTTGTTGCTGCGGCCGATGGCCTCCCAGACACTGTAGGTACCTGTGTGATAGCCCAGAAGATCCGAACGGCGCTTTCCGTGAAATCGGAGATTGGAGCCGCAGACCTGCTGCACCGGCACAAGAAACGGAATTCCGTAAAACCGTGTACCGATAAGCTTTGTCATGTACCGTCCCAGATAGTAGGAGATCATGGCCCGGATATTTTCGTCCAGCTCCAGGATCCGGTTGGATTTCTGGAGATATTCGCCGTTCCCGTCAAGGGCATATTCCATCATAAAGATCCGGCGTCTCAGTGCTCCCTGGAGATCCTCCTGGAGCAGGATCTCCTCCGGGATCCCACAGGTTACTGCTGCATGAAGAAGCTCCTCTCCGTCCACCGAAAGATCCGTATCCTCCCGAAGAAAGTCCCCCTCGCCGCCCGAGGTCTCCACATTGAGCTTATACGTTCTGATATCACTTAACCGCATCGGTTTTCCTCCTAAAGCACGAATTTTATCTCTTTACTGATTCCCGCACCCACATTGGGACAGCCTCTTGTATAAATGAAATCACCTGTAAATGCGCAGATCAGGATCACACACAGCACCACCCGCACACGAAACGGAATCCTCCGGATCAGCCTTGTCATGGAAAACGGTGCCAGAATGTAGATAAACGCACAGCAGCCCAGCCCGAAAATCACCAGTCCCTCGGCACAGATCCGCCCGTTGAGATTCAGAAAATAGCCGCTGTAATCCCACCAGCGCACACCGCCGTGGATCTGCTCCAGTACATAGCTGGTCGCATATTCCAGAATTCCGCAAAGAAGCATGGACAAAAGGAACGTTGCCACCGGATGATTCCGGATTTTTTTCAATGCCACAAGGACCAGCACGCCGCCGAAGCCGTAAATGGGAAGCCACGGGCCATGGAGCACACCACGGTTTACGATCTGTCCGGTCTGGATCAGATGGAGTGCCACCTCCCAGAGCCAGCCGATCCCGGAAAACAGGAAAAATAGCAGGATCAGCCCGGTCAGTCCGTAACAGCATTGATAATCCAGAGGAAACCGGATGGGCTGTCCCGCCCGGAGAAAATACAGAACGCTGGGATAAGTCCCCGAAACCGCGACCGGCTGCTCTTTCGTCTGCTGCACCAGCTCCTGCCAGTCCGGCCGGTCCGCCATGGCTGCCGCACGGCAGAGCCCTGCCCGCAACTCCTCTTCCGTGGGCGGTGTTGTCAAAAACCGGTCAGTAAATGCCCAGATATACGGTGCCTGCTCCTCCGATGCCCGTTCCCGCAGCTCCAGATAAAACATGGTTTTGGCCCCGGCGCGGTACGGATTGGTATAGATCATATTCACCAGCCCCAGTGTAACAATACTGAGCAGGGTCCAGCCCAGAAACGAACAGTCCAGTAAAAAAGCCTCCCGCTTATGGCCCCTCATCATCTCCCTGGAAACAGCAATGGCCTTCTTTCCCGTAAGCTCCGGATTTTCCGCCAGAAGATATGGCACCATCATGTAGGAATAGTGTTTGATCCATCCGCCTATAATGGTCAAAGACCAAAGCCACTGATAAAGGTACCTCCGCAGCATGGCTCCGACGATCCGGCAGACTCGACGGATCCGGTACAGAAAAAAGATCCGGCTGCCTCCCGTCTGCTCATAGGTAACCAGCTCCAGATAAAAGCGGCAGCTTCCCACCAGGATCACATTCCGTACAAAGCACCACCAGAGCATAAGAAGCACCACTCCGGCTGCCGCCGAAAACAATGCATACCAGTGTCCCTTTAACACCGGTCTCAATAGCATGGCAATAACACCGGAAAATACAGAGCCGGTTGCCATACTGTGATTGAACAGTGATGCAAACACGCCCCGCTGATAAGGACTGTTGGCAATATAGTCTTCCACCTCCAGACTTTTCTTTTCAAAATCCGGAATCAGGATCTCATGAAGACTTTTCCCCTGATAATTATCCAGATCCGGAAGAATATTCTCCTGGATCACATTGACAAGTTCCTTCGAGGAATCATACGACAGGATTGCCGTAAAAGTTCCATTGTAGTTCCCCGCAAGAAATGCAACAAGAAAACTGACTGCTACAACCCTCCAGTAATGCGCCTTCATCATCCTGCGGCTTTTCTCTTTCCAAGCTTTTCGTCCGTTCATCGTACCCTTTCTGTCCGTATCGTCCGTAAGTCCCCCGTAGACATTTCATAAACTGAACCTGATTACGCACCCCCGTTAAATAAATCCTGTTTGATTCCCCCCCGCCTCACTGTTTCCTTATACCGATTCAGAGTCTCGCTCGATTCCGCTTCGCTCTGAATGGTTCCATCATATCACAAAAGCCTCCTGCTGGAAAGCAGAAGGCTTAATTCGAATGGTATTTTATTACTTCTTTTCCTCTTTTTCCAGAACCTTTCCCAGGAAATTTTTCAGAGTCTTTGTGGAGGAATCCATGGCCTCCTGCTCCCGGATGCTGAACGGGATCTTAATGGTCTTTACGATTCCGTTGCGGTTCAGTACACAGGGCATACTGATGGCAACGCCGCTCCAGTCGGCAAACTCATCATCCAGCACATGTGCCACAGGAAGAACGGCATTCTCATCCTCCGCGATTGCTTCCACAATACGGGATACACTCATGGCGATTCCATAGAATGTTGCACCCTTTAAGGAGATAACCTCTGCTCCTGAATCACGTGCTTTTTCCGCAATCTCATTCATATCGATGGTCTGTCCGCTCTCTGCCAGAAAGCTCTCCACGGAGCTGCCGCCGATGGTTGCACGGCTCCAGATCGGTACCTGGCTGTCTCCATGCTCGCCAAGGATGAAGGCATTGACATCGCACACATCCACATTGCACTTCTCGCTGATCAGATAACGGAATCTTGCGGTATCAAGCGCCGTTCCGGTACCGATAACCTGACCGGAGGGCAGACCGGATTCTGTCTGAACCACATAGGTCATTATGTCAACAGGATTGGAAACCACAACGATCATGGGGTTTTCCGCATACTGCATAATGCTCTTTGTAATGCTCCTGATGATCGAAACATTGGTCTTTGCAAGATCCAGACGGGTCTGTCCGGGCTTTCTTGCAATTCCGGCTGTAATGATAATAATCTGTGCATCTGCACACTCCTCATAACCACCCTTACGGATCTTCACCTGACGGAAATACGCAGTACCATGAGCAATATCCAGGGCACTTCCCTTTGCCCGCTCTTCATTCAGATCGACCAGGACGATCTCACTGGCCTGACGGCGTAACATCAGGGTATATGCAATAGCTTCTCCAACATTTCCGGCTCCAACAACTACGATTTTGCTTTTCTGTAAAACTGGCATTTTTTTGTCTCCTTTTTCTCGTCATTTTTGCAGATCCATAATTTGGATATTCAGGTAGTGTTAAGATTCTGTTAAGTCCTTAACAATCATCCTCAACCATCATACACCAAGATTGTATTTTATTCAATACATTTTTTCAGAAATTATCTTCCTAATTGTCTGATTATTGTCTGATATTATTTTTCTTGTAATTGCCTTTCTGAATCCGACATGATATAATTAGTTTATGATTATAGTCGGAAGTGAGGATAAGAAATGAAAGTTCATGAATCAGCAGAAAACTATCTGGAGACAATTCTGATCCTGAGTCAGAAAAACGGTAACGTCCGTTCCATCGATATTGCCAACAAATTGGCATTTTCCAAGCCCAGCGTCAGCGTTGCCATGAAGAACTTGCGGACTCAGGGACATATCGTTGTAGACAATGACGGCTATATCAGGCTGACCGAATCCGGACGGAAGATTGCCGAAACCATCTATGAGCGTCATACCCTGATCTCAAACTGGCTGATGCATCTTGGTGTTCCCGCTGAGATCGCCGCTGAAGACGCTTGCCGTATGGAGCATGTGATCAGCCCTGAAAGCTTCGCGGCCATCAAGGCTCACGTTACAAAGAACATGAAATAAGCGGGAAACAGCTGTTTCCCGCTTTTCTGTCTTTTTATCTTTTTATGCTTCAGGCTTCCACAACGATTGTTGCCTGGAAATTCCCGCCCTTCAGGTAACCCCGTTCCAGAAGAAAGCTCTGAATAAACTGATACAGCGCTTCGCTGTCCTCTTCCCGTACTGATTCTCCCCACTCCAGAATGATCCTGCACCGCTTTCCGCAGTTCCAGACATTCGACAGAACCGGACGACTGAAATCCCGCTTTAAAATACCCATATCCTGCAGGGCACTGATGGTCCGGTATACCGTCGCCATCCCAATCGTCGGGTCATGTTTCAATGCCTCATAATAAATTTCTTTACAGCAATGGTGTTTATCCTTCAGAATGATGTCCACCAGGATCTTTCTCTGTTCCGTAATCCGATAGCCGCGATTTCTCATCTCCTGAATCACATCATCTCTTGTTTTCATCAGCTCACCTCTTACTTTCCATGGGAATTGCTGACGTTTGTACCACATCCGTTACAGCCGCTGCAGCCGCTGCAGGAGCCGCCGCAGGACGATTTCCCGTTCTTTTTATCTTTCCGAAGACTTCTGACTGCCAAAACGACCAGAACAAGAATCACAAGCGTAATTATGATCGTAGACAGATTCTTACTTATAAATTCCAACATGACCGGCACCTCTTTTCTAACTGGTTAGATTTCTCTAACCCGCAGTCATAGATTAGCACCAACTAACTCATTTGTCAAGCCCTTACCGGAATTTTTTTTCATTAACCCGAACATTTCTCCTCCAGGATCTCGCTGAGGGCCGATCCGCTGCTGGTATGGCTCCGCACAATATCAATTCCACTGCGCTTTGCCTCATCTACCGCACATTTGATCATTTTATGGGACACGGTGTTGGTAAACAGCACCAGAAGATCCGGCTTTCCGATCTGCTTTCCCATATCTGCTGCCATCTGGGTAAATACCTTTGCCTTACAGTTGTAATTTTTACAGATCTTTTTATACTGACAGACCATACGGTCATGTCCGCCGACGATCACAATACTCATAAGTCTTTCTCCTTTTTAAGCCCGGGAAGGGGGCTGCCTTCCCGGATGATATGAAACCGTTCTGTTATCCGTTATTTCACAGCTGCTCTCTGTAAACGTTTATGCTTCTGCTAACTTCTTTCCAAGCTCTTCACAGGACGCGCATCCCTCCTCATCAGGAGCATCGTTTACGATCAGGCCCTCCGCTATCAGCTCGGCACCTGCATTCTTCATACGCGCTTCCCATGCTCTCATCCACTCGCCGTCTCCCCAGCCGTAAGAGCCGAACAGGGCGATTTTCTTGCCAGATACAAACTTCTCAACCTCCTCCACGAAGGGCTCCATGATCTCTTCCTCGATCACCTCATCCCCCATCGCCGGGCATCCCATAGCAAATACCGGACAGTTTTCCAGCTCGGAAGCCTGAATGTCATCTACGCTGACAACCTTTGCTTCTTTTCCTGCTGCCTCAATTCCCCTGCCGACAGCCTCTGCCATCATTTCGGTGTTTCCTGAACCGCTCCAGTATGCTACTACAATCTGACTCATTTTTTCTTCCTCCTAAGATGTTATAATAATTGCGTCAATGGATTGACTCATCAATTGACTCATTATTTGCTTTTTGAAGCTCCAGTCTGACGCTATACTGCGATCTGCTTTAAACCGAGCCCCTGCTTCATTCTCCGGGAAACGTCCTCCCTGGCATCATCATAAAGAGCAAACAGCCGTCTGGCCTGTGCCGCGTTGCCATATACCTTCCAGTATCCGGTGCAGATAGAATCCTTTCCCTTATGACTGATAAATCCCCGGACATCCTCCATGGGATACCCTAAAAACACGCCCAGCTCGTGGGGAAATTCCTGTTCTCCCCGCTTGTAGCTTCCCAGCCTTTTGGAAAGCCGCCCCAGCAGGATCGGAAGGCTTCCGGTCCGATACCCGTAGGCTTCCAGGAACTGCTTCTGCTCCCTTCCGTCAAGCTGGTCACCCAGGAGATCCTTTCGATACACCAGCCACATGCTGGTCTGAGAGGTTCCATAAAGACACTTGGCTTCCAGACTGGTTCCCCACAGCGCCCTTCTCACCAGCCACCAGCCTTCTCCTGCTCCGTAATCCCGAAGCATTAACAGATTCGACGGCTTGATTCCCTTGATCACCGGTGAACACTGCGCTGCGAGCTTTTCTGATACAAACGCTACCCCTTCTGACATCCTCTTCCTCCCACCCCATTCTCTCTTCTTCCGGTCTTTCCAGGCTTCTGATTTTTCTGCTGAACAGCCTCTGTTTCCGGGCATTTTGCTTTCGACACTTTTACTTCCGACACTTTTGTTTTCGATGCTTTTGTTTCCGGTTCTTTTGCTCTTTATATTGGTTAGGTGAAGCTAACCTATGGTTATATCATAGCGGATTACTGGGGATTTGTATAGTAGGTTAAATGAGAAAAAACCTCGTTAGTTTTAACTAACAAGGCTTTTCCTGTACTTTTTTTGTATTTCTGATTCTCAGACGATGCCGGACAGCCCGAAACCGAGCTGCTTCGGCACTGCCAGTATGCCTGATCCGCTAAAAGCTTCGAAGCTTATCCGTTCCATCATCTCCGGTATTCTCGATCTTCCGGATCTCCACATCATATTCATAAGAATCACTGACCTTAATATGAACCCGGTCGCCAACCTTATGCCCCAGGATTGCCCGGCCAATGGGAGATTCCGTACTGATATAGTTATTCAGGGAATTTCCCCGCACGGAGGTCACCAGCTTGTAAACCTCTTCCTCGTCATCATCCTCGCAGTACAGCGTCACCGTATTGTTGAGGCCGACCTCATCTGCCCTGGAGGTATCTGAAACGACCACCGAGTTCTTCAGCATGCGCTCCAGATAACGGATCCGGCTCTCATTCTGGTTCTTATCCTTTTTTGCCGCATAATACTCGAAATTCTCACTGAGATCGCCCTGGGCCCTGGCTTCTTTTACCGCCTCCAGTGCCTCCCTCCGGACTACCAGCTTCCGGTATTCAATCTCATCCTTGATCCGTTTTACATCCTTCTGCGTTAATTGATTTTTCACTGCTGATCCTTTCCTTCTCCGTCTGCCGACATTTTTTATACGCTCCTATTTCCGGAGCGTTGTCTTTTCCGTCCATTCAGAGCCTGTGATACCGCGTTTTTAACGCACCATATCTCTGGTGATCTCCTTTAAGGAGGATGCACCGCACATGGACATGGTATCGGCAAGCTCGGCGCCCAGCTTTTCCGTATAAGCACTCACGCCCTCTGCTCCGCCGCCATAAACGGCCGTCACATACGGTCTTGCAATAATAACCGCATCCGCACCAAGCGCCAGTGCCTTGAACACATCGGTACCGCTGCGCAGGCCGCCGTCTACGAAGATCTTCATAGAGCCGTCCACAGCCTTTACGATCTCCTCCAGCACCTCTGCTGTTGCCGCACACTGATCCTGCACCCGTCCGCCGTGGTTGGATACCACAATGGCGGAAGCACCGGCTTCCTTTGCCTTCATGGCACCACGGACCGTCATGATACCTTTTACGATAAACGGAATCTCGCCGCAGGATTCCACGATGGCACGAAGCTCCTCCACCGACTTTCTTCCGGCCGGAGGCGTCATATTCTTTAAAAAGGGAAGTCCGGCCGCATCAACGTCCATGGCCACGGCAAAGGCTCCGGCCTCTTTTACCAGCGCCAGTTTTTCATCAATGGTGGCCAGATTCCAGGGCTTTACCGTAGGAATTCCCAGGCCGCCTGCCTTTTTGACAGCCGCTGCAGCTCCGGCCATAACCGCCGGATTTGTTCCGTCGCCGGTAAAGGCCGCGATCCCTGCTTCTGCACAGGCCGACACCAGAACCTCATTATAGCTCTCATCGTTGTATTTGTCGCCGTAATGGAGATTTACCGCACCCACAGGCCCGGCAAAGATCGGATATTTAAACGTTTTGCCGAACAGCTCCAGGCTGGTATCTGCCGGCTCATTGGCACACAATGTGTCCATCTGGACGCGGATTTCCTGCCACTTGTCATAGTTACGAATCGCCGTGTCTCCGACACCCTTCGCTCCCGGTCCGGGAACCTGATTTTTACATGCCCGGCCGTTGCATACGGGACAGACCTTGCAGTATTTCCCGATACAGAGTCTTGCATTTTCTAAAATTTCCTGATAGGTCACGTCTTTTTTCTCCTCTTTTCATTCAGAACGTTATAAGCTTCCTAATTGCCTCTTCCAGCGCTTCTTCCGTCTCCACAATCACCAATGCGTTAGAACCACCATCCGGCATGGGCTTTTTCCTCCGATTGAACCAGATACCCTGCCATCCGGCCTCCATAGCTCCGCAGATGTCGCTTTTATAGTTGTCTCCGACCATGATACAGTCCTCCGGGCCAAGTCCCATGACGGTCTCCGCGATCCGGAAGATCCCGGTCTCCGGCTTCATGACACCAACAGCTCCGGAAATCACCACTTTTTCCTTCGGAATCCAGGACTCCAGTCCCAGCGCATGAATTTTCATCTTCTGATGGGACTCCGGCCCGTTTGTGATAACTCCCATGGGCACACCTGCGGCCTTGCAGTGTGCAAGAAGCCCCTTCATGCGTTCAGACAGCCGGATCTGCCCCTGTGCCGCCTCATAGGCCTTCTGGAAGCGGTCTGCCTGCTCCTCGCCGGCTTCGATGCCACAGTCTGCCATAGCACGGGTAAACCGCAGGATTCTGGAATCGTACAGGCTCATTTCGCCCCGCTGGCTGGCCTCAAATACCTCATCGCCCCGAAAACGAAACTGTTTATAGGCCGCCTCCGGATCCTCCAGACGGATTCCCATGACGCCTTCACAGGCATCCCGAAACGGGATCATCAAATCGTAAAGGGTATCGTCCAGATCCCAGATCAATGCTTTCATAAGGGTTCCTCCTCTGTAATTGCTTGCTTTAGTATAGCACAGAGCGGGCGGGATTGTCTACTTGCGGGCCGCCACGCGACTGTTTCCGTTTCCTAATCCGATACCGGCGTTTCTGGCGGGAGTCAAGTTGCATTTCCTGCGAATCTCCATGCGCTGATTCACCGCCATTCGCGCTGGAACTCGCCCTGCGGGCTCAGACAAAGGCGCTCGGTGGCGGTTGCTTGCCTGGAGATTCCCGACGGAAGCCTCACATACTCCCTTCCGAAATCGCCGGTATCTCCTTCTGTTCCCGCAACCAGATTTTCTCCATACATACAGTTATTGCCGCCTGGGATAATCGCGCCCGCGGATTCACTGCCCAGGCCAGACAGAGGCAACTCAATATATGTGCCGGATGGCTGGCCTGGGTGGGCCGCGGACAGTTCATGTACTATAAGACGCAAAAGAAGCTCCTCTGCGGATAAATCCGCGAGGAGCTTTTTTACGTTTTGCACGACTTGCAGCTTATACCAATTCAATAAGCACTTCCATAGCGCCGTCGCCTTTTCTCTGACCAATCTTTACGATTCTGGTGTAGCCACCCTTACGATCAACATACTTGGGAGCGATCTCATCAAAGAGCTTCTTGGGCATGTCGATGGATTTGGTGTTCTTCTTGCGGCCGGCAACCGTGGTGGGAACCTCAGTTACAGGATAAAGAACCTCGAGCATCTTACGGCGAGCATGAAGTCTGCTGGGCTTATCCTTCTGGATGGTCTTCTGAACTTCATCATAAACGGTAACTTTCTTTCCGTCTACAACTTCCTTTACTCTCTTGCCGTCGCTGTCTTTTCTGGCAACCTTAGCGGTTACGGTAACTTCTTCAAAGTTATCCTTTTCCTTTACAGCCAGAGCGATCAGGCCTTCAGCGATCTTGCGGATCTCTTTTGCCTTAGCTTCCGTTGTACGGATCTTGCCGTTGTATAAAAGGTTTGTAACCTGGTTTCTCAGTAATGCTTTTCTCTGGCTGGAAGTTCTTCCAAGCTTTCTATAACCTGCCATGATATATTATTCCTCCATTTGTGGAACAGGCGGCCACGCATCTTCGGTCTTACTGACCGCCTGCTTTCAATCCATAAATTGTCTAGTATTATTCGTCGCTGGGATTCAGCTCCAGACCAAGCTCCTTGAGCTTAGCGAGAACCTCTTCCAGAGACTTCCGGCCCAGGTTTCTGACTTTCATCATATCCTCGGAGGTACGGTTGGTCAATTCCTCAACGGTATTGATTCCGGCTCTCTTCAGACAGTTATAGGAACGAACAGAGAGCTCAAGCTCATCAATGTTCATTTCCAGCACCTTTTCTTTTTCATTATCTTCCTTCTCTACCATAACCTCTGCAGTCTTGGCATTCTCGGAAAGATCAATAAACAGATTCAGATGCTCGCTCAGTACCTTAGCCGCAAGGCTTACCGCCTCGTCGGGAGCCAGGGTTCCATTGGTGTATACGTCCAGAGTCAGCTTATCGAAATCGGTAATCTGACCAACACGGGTATTCTCCACCGCCAGATTTACACGCTCAATAGGTGTGTAAATGGAATCAATGGCGATCACACCGATGGGAAGATCCTCGCTCTTATTCTTATCTGCGCTCACATAGCCGCGTCCCTTTGTAATGGTCAGCTCCATGCTGAGCTTACAGTCACTGCCGCCGCTTAACGTAGCAATGACCTGATCAGGGTTGATGATCTCAATATCCTGATCTGCCCGAATATCAGCACCAGTTACAACGCCCTCCCCCTGGAACTCGATATAAGCCACCTTGGGTTCGTTGGTCTCACTGTTGTTCTTGATTGCCAGGCTCTTTAAGTTCATAATGATCTCAGTTACATCCTCTTTAACTCCGGGGATAGAACTGAATTCATGGAGAACGCCGTCGATCTTTACCTGGCTGATTGCTGCGCCGGGCAGGGAGGAAAGCATGATACGGCGAAGGCTGTTGCCCAGAGTCGTACCATAGCCTCTCTCCAGAGGTTCAACGACAAATCTTCCATACTTTTTATCTTCTGAAATCTCTGCTATTTCGATATTGGGTTTTTCAAAATCGAACATGAACTAAGCCCTCCTTATGGGTGTAGGGCCGAAAAAGATTCGGACACTCCTAACTCTCACGGATTATTTGGAGTACAGCTCGACGATCAGCATCTCATTTACGGGAACATCGATCATCTCTCTTGTGGGGAGCTGCTTTACAGTTGCGGAGAGGTTCTCCTGATCAACGTCCAGCCACTCGGGTACAAGTCTTCCGCCTGTCACTTCCAGAACATCCTTGTATCTCTGGGAATCTTTTACTTTCTCTTTGATGGTGACAACGTCACCAGCCTTTACAAGGTAAGAGGGGATGTTTACACACTTGCCGTTTACTAAAACGTGCTTATGGTCAACGATCTGTCTTGCTTCTTTTCTTGTACGGCCAAAACCGGCTCTGAAGAGAACGTTGTCCAGTCTGGACTCCAGCATGATCATGAGATTCTCACCAACCATACCGCTCATTCTCTCAGCCTTTGCATAATAATTTCTGAAAGGTTTCTCTAATACACCATAGATGAACTTAGCCTTCTGCTTTTCACGAAGCTGTAAGCCGTACTCGCTCATCTTTCTGTTGGCTCTCTTTAACTCTCTGTTGGATTTCTTATCGATTCCTAAATAAATCGGGTCAAGTCCTAAAGACCTGCATCTTTTAAGAACAGGAACTCTATCTACTGCCACTTTTCTTACCTCCTAATTAAACTCTTCTACGCTTGGGTGGACGGCATCCGTTGTGAGGAACCGGGGTTACATCCTTGATGCTGGTAACTTCAAGGCCACATGCCTGCAGAGCACGGATCGCAGCCTCACGTCCTGAACCAGGACCCTTAACCATAACATCTACGGACTTCAGCCCATGTACTAACGCTGCCTTCGTAGCAGTTTCTGCAGCCATCTGTGCTGCATAGGGAGTAGATTTCCTTGAACCTCTAAATCCCAGACCGCCTGCACTTGCCCATGACAGAGCATTGCCCTGTGTATCTGTTAACGTTACAATGGTATTGTTAAAAGATGACTGGATGTGCGCTTGTCCGCGTTCAACGTTTTTCTTAACACGCTTTTTTGTCACTTTTTTTACAGTGGACACTTTTTTAGCCATTTTAAACTAACCTACTTTCTTGTTGATGTTTACCTGTTACTTAATATGCAGGGTGCGCGCATTGGGTTGATACGATTGCAATTACCTGCATTACCTGAAGCTCAAGAATTATTTCTTCTTATTTGCTACAGTCTTCTTGGGGCCTTTTCTTGTTCTTGCATTGGTCTTTGTCTTCTGACCACGAACAGGCAGACCTCTTCTGTGACGAATACCTCTGTAGCAGCCAATTTCCTGTAATCTCTTGATATTCATTGCCACTTCACGGCGGAGATCACCTTCTACTAACTGATGATCAGCCTCGATGGCAGCTGCGATTCTCTTAACCTCATCATCGGTAAGATCACGCACACGGGTATCAGGATTTACATTGGCTTCCTTGAGGAGACGGTTGGAGCTAGCCCTACCGATTCCATAGATATAAGTCAATCCGATTTCAACGCGCTTTTCTCTAGGTAAATCGACACCTGAAATACGAGCCATGTGTATTGTACCTCCATAATTATTTGTGTTTCTGTTTGCATTTTTTGTATTTGTAATCATTATGAACAACTCTGCCGGGTGTGTTCACAATGCAGCCGCATGAATCAAGCACAGTATCGTGCCATTGGTTTTACAGCGCAATTAACCCTGACGCTGTTTGTGCTTCGGATTCTCGCAGATGATCCGAATGCTGCCTTTTCTCTTAATAACCTTGCATTTCTCGCAGATCGGTTTTACAGAAGATCTAACTTTCACTGGTATACACTCCTTTCCCAAAAAAGTCCGCATATTATTATAGCACCTGTTTTCAATAAAAGCAAGCGCATTTTATGGGATTTCTTCCGGTTTCTTCTTGTTATTTGTCTCTCCAGATGATCCGTCCCTTTGAAAGATCATAGGGGGAAAGCTCCAGGGTAACCTTGTCTCCGGGAAGAATCCGGATATAATTCATACGGAGCTTCCCGCTGATGTGAGCCAGTACCTGATGCCCGTTTTCCAGTTCAACCTGGAACATGGCATTGGGCAGCTTTTCAACTACAGTTCCTTCGATTTCAATTACGTCACTTTTGGACATCCCGTTACCTCCTACTTGGTGGGGACCTTGGCCGCTTGCAGCTTGAGGGCCCGTTTTACTTCTTCATTCCGTTCCGGTCTTCCCTTGGGAAATTCCCCCTGTGCATGGAGGAGTACAAGATGCTTCCTGCTTTTCCGCTTGGGCTTTTCAAGTGTTTTGTACTTTCCGTCTGCCAGTAAGAACCGATCGCCCTCCTGGCCAATGATCACATACATCGTATCCTTGTCATGACCGGCTGTCGAAACAGCAAATCCGCCGATGTTATTCTCCATGGCCGGACCTCTACAGTGACAGGACTTCCGGCTCACCTTCGGTGATGAGGATCGTGTTCTCATAATGGGAGGCCAGCGAACCATCCTCGGTAACGACCGTCCAGTCGTCATCGCTCCAGGCCACATCATACCGTCCCAGTGTAATCATGGGTTCAATCGCCAGTGTCATTCCGGCGCGGAGCTTGATTCCCCGTCTTCCCATATCGAAGTTCGGAATTTCCGGTGCTTCATGCATTTCCGTACCGATTCCATGGCCAACCAGATCTCTTACGACACCGTAGCCGAATGATTCGCAGTATTTCTGGATCGCGGTTCCGATGTCATTTAAGTGATTCCCTGCCTTCGCAAACTTGATTCCCTCAAAAAAGCTCTGCTCGGTAACCTCCATCAGCTTCTTTGCTTCCGCAGATACTTCTCCAATTCCATACGTGCGGGCTGCATCTGACTGATAGCCCTTATAGATCAGACCGGTATCCAGGCTTACAATATCGCCGTCATGGAGCACCCGGTCTCTTCTGGGGATTCCATGGACAACCTCATCGTTGATGGATACACACACCGATGCCGGAAATCCCTCATAATTCAGGAACGACGGGATACAGCCGTAGCTTCGGATAATCTCTTCGCAGATCTTATCGACTTCCTTTGTCGTCATTCCAGCATGGAGTTCTTTCGCAAGTTCCACATGGGTCCTGGCAAGGAGCCGTCCGGCTTCTCTCATCAATTCGATTTCTCTTTCTGATTTGATGGTAACTGCCACTTCTACTCTCCTAATATATTGCAGATGTCCGCAAAAACATCTTCCATGTCCATAGTGCCGTCTACTTCCTTTAAGCTTCCTTTTGCTCCATAATAGTCAATCAGGGGCTGGGTCTGCTCATGGTATACGGAAAGCCGCTTTGTTACTGTTTCCGGTTTGTCATCATCCCGGAGGATCAGTTTCTCGCCGCAGCGGTCACATACACCCTCAAGCCTGGTCGGAGCATGAACAACATGATACGTTGCACCGCAGCCGACGCATGCCCGTCTGCCGGACATTCTCCGGACAATGTTCTCATCAGGCACTTCTACGTTGATCGCATAATCAATCTTCTGTCCCATGGATGCCAGCACACTGTCCAGGCTTTCTGCCTGGGGAATGGTTCTCGGAAATCCGTCAAGGACATATCCCTTTTCGCAATCAGGCTGTTTTACCCTGTCAGCCACCAGATCTACAACCAGTTCATCGGGAACCAGAGCCCCCTGATCCATATAAGCCTTTGCCTTTTTGCCAAGCTCCGTACCGTTTTTGATGTTGGCGCGGAAGATGTCGCCTGTGGAAATATGAGGAATCCCGTACTTGTCGGCAATTTTCTTTGCCTGGGTTCCCTTTCCTGCTCCCGGCGCTCCCAGCATAATGATCTTCATGTCATTTCCTCCTGTAACGGAATAGGAATCACTGCTAAAGTCCAGGACACCGGCAGAAGACAATGCTCCTGCCGGGACTGTTCTTTTGTACTGAGATTAGTCGTTTAAGAAGCCCTTGTAGTATCTCACAAGCATAAGAGATTCTACCTGCTTCAGTGTCTCCAGAATTACACCGACGATAATGATAATCGATGTTCCTCCGAAGGAAAGCGAGCCGATATTAAAGAGGCCCGAGCACAGGATCGGGATCACTGCAACGATGATCAGGCCTGCGGCACCAATAAATACGATGTAGTTCAGGATCCTGTTTAAATAATCAGAAGTGGGACGGCCCGGACGGATACCGGGGATAAATCCACCCTGCTTCTTCATGTTATCTGCAATCTCGATCGGATTGAAGGTGATCGAGGTGTAGAAATAAGCAAATGCCACGATCAGTAAGATGTAAACCAGAAGTCCGATGCTTAAGATCGGATCAGACGGCTTGCACCAGTTGGAGGAGGAAAGTCCTAAAAGGATCCGTCCACCGACAGTGGAATAATCCACATTAAAGAACTGGGCGATCACCACCGGGAAACTCATCAGAGAGGATGCAAAGATGACCGGGATCACACCTGCGGTGTTGACCTTTAACGGAATATTGCTGGACTGTCCGCCGTAAAGCTTTCTGCCCTGCATTTTCTTTGCATACTGAACCGGAATCCGTCTCTCACCATCCTGAAGAACAACAACAAAGCAAACCATTGCCAGGATCACTGCAAGAATGATCACCAGGGAAAGAGCTCCCTTTGCAATGGAACTGCCCTTGAGGAAACGATCGTAAAGCGTTACGAAATCGTTGGGCAGGCCGGATAAGATGTTGATCAGAAGGACAATGGAAATACCGTTTCCGATTCCCTTATCTGTGATCCGCTCACCAAGCCACATCAACATTGCACTGCCGGTGGTCATGGTTACGATCACGATGATCACATTGTACCAGGTGAAGTTTACCAGCAGACCGGAACGGCCGAAGCCGATGGTCATTGCGGTAGACTCGATCAGAGCCAGGCCGATAGTCACATAACGGGTCAGCTTGGCGATGAACTTTCTTCCCTCTTCCCCCTCCTTCTGGATCTCTTCCAGCTTCGGAATTGCAATCGTCAGAAGCTGAATGATAATGGAGGATGTAATGTAGGGGGTAATGCTTAACGCAAACACAGAAAGCTGTGTAAAGGAGCCGCCGGTCATGGCGTCAAAGAAATTGAACGCCGTACCGGACTGGCTTGCAAACCAAGTAGCAAAATATGTCGTATTAACACCCGGAATCGGGAGCTGAGCTCCGATTCGCACAACAATCAGAATGAGGAACGTGTAGATGATTCTTTTCCGTACTTCCTTGATCTTAAATGCGTTTGTGAGTGTCTTCCACATATTAGATCACCTCTGCTTTTCCACCAGCAGCTTCAATCTTTGCTTTTGCGCCCTCACTGAAAGCGTTTACCTGAACCGTAAGCTTTTTGGTTAATTCACCGTTGCCAAGAATCTTGACACCATCTCTGGGGTTCTTGATCACACCGCATTCCTTCAGCATTTCTACTGTTACAATGGTATCGTTATCGAATCTCTCGAGAACATCAACGTTAATGCCTACGATTACCTTGGAATTTCTGTTAGTGAAGCCTCTCTTAGGGAGTCTTCTGTATAAAGGCATCTGACCACCTTCAAAACCGGGTCTGGGAGCGCCGGAACGTGCCTTCTGACCCTTATGTCCCTTACCAGCAGTCTTGCCGTTTCCTGAACCGTGTCCACGGCCTCTTCTGAAAGCATCGCTGTGCTTAGAGCCTTCAGCAGGTCTTAAGTTTGATAACTCCATCTTGTGCACCTCCTCCTGTTAGATTTCTTCTACCTTCACCAGATGCTTAACCTGCCAGATCATACCTCTGACAGCTTCGTTGTCGGGAAGCTCTGTTGTCTTGTGCAGCTTGGTAAGGCCAAGAGCCTCAACAGTTTTTTTATGCTTCGGAACAGCACCGATGGGAGATTTTACCAGTGTTACCTTTAATTTCTCTGCCATTTTCGTTTCCTCCTTTAGCCGATCAGCTCTTCAACCGATTTGCCGCGCTTCTTGGCAACTTCTTCGGGTGTCTTCAGAGCCTTCAGGCCCTCCAGGGTTGCGAGAACAACGTTCTGCTTGTTGTTGGAACCCAGGGACTTTGTTCTGATGTTCTTAATGCCAGCCATCTCCAGCACGCTACGAGCGGGGCCGCCGGCGATAACACCAGTACCTTCGGGAGCTTTCTTGAGAAGTACGCAGGAACTTCCGAATTTTCCGATGAAGTCATGGGGAATGCTTCTGTTTTCGTCTACGGGGATCTCGATCATGTTCTTTACTGCAGCTTCCTTACCCTTGCGGATTGCTTCCGGAATTTCAGCAGCCTTGCCCATGCCTGCTCCCACATGTCCGTTGCCGTCACCAACAACTACCAGTGCGGTAAAACGCATTGTACGTCCGCCCTTAACAGTCTTGGATACACGCTTGATGGCAACTACTTTATCTGTCAGCTCTAACTGGCTGGCATCAATAATGGTACGTTTCATGTGTGTATTCTCCTCCTCAATTAGAATTCAAGGCCAGCTTCACGAGCCGCCTCAGCCAACGCCTGAATCTTACCCTGGTAAATGAATCCTCCACGGTCAAATACAACTGTGGTGATACCCTTTTCCAGAGCTTTCTTTGCGATTACAGTTCCAAGATGAGCAGCAGCTTCCACATTGTTGGTCTTGGTAAGCTCAGCCTTTACATCCTTCTGCAATGTAGAGGCAGATACTAACGTATTACCAACTGTATCATCAATGATCTGAGCATACATGTGATTGTTGCTTCTGAACACAGCAAGACGAGGTCTTTCAGCTGTGCCGGTGAAACGATTACGGATTCTTCTATGTTTGCTGCGACGGATTTCCGTCTTTGATTCCTTGCTAATCATTCTTGTCACTCCTCCTATCTATTATTTCTTACCTGTCTTGCCGACCTTACGTCTGATTACCTCATCAGCATACTTGATGCCCTTGCCCTTATAAGGCTCAGGACGTCTCTTGTCTCTGATCTCGGCAGCGTACTGGCCAACCTTCTCTTTGTCGATACCCTTGATGACAATCTTGTTCTGGCCGTCAACTACGGACTCAAGACCTTCGGGATCTTCCATTTCAACAGGATGGGAGTAACCCAGGGACAGAACCAGCTTCTTGCCCTGCTTCTGCGCTTTGTAACCAACACCGTTTACCTCAAGAACCTTCTCATATCCTTCGGTAACACCGTGAACCATGTTGTTTAACAGGCTTCTGGTTAAGCCGTGTAAGGACTTCATCTTCTTTAAGTCGTTGGGTCTGGTAACTACGATATGACCATCCTCCAGCTTGATATCCATCTCAGCAGGGAGAACTCTCTCCAGTGTTCCCTTGGGACCCTTAACGGTTACTTTGTTATTTTCTGCAATATCAACTGTTACACCAGCCGGTACCGCGATTGGCATTCTACCTATACGTGACATGCCCGTACCTCCTTAAATAAATTAGTTAATAGTTTCTGTTAATCGCGCGAGCAGGCGGCCCGGATAAGCCGTTCACTCTTCACTATCAACATGAAGCAAAAGTGCCTGTCGGCTCGAATTCGCTAAGTGCTCAATGCCTACCAAACGAAAGCTAATACTTCTCCGCCTACGCCCTGTACTCTTGCTTCTTTATCAGTCATCACACCTTTGTTGGTGGAAATGATTGCGATGCCGAGACCACCCAGTACCTTGGGAAGCTCTTCCTTGCCTGCGTATACACGAAGACCAGGCTTGGAAATTCTCTTCAGACCGGTGATGATCTTCTCGTTCTTATCTGCGCCATACTTTAAAGTAGCGCGGATTGTCTTGAAAGCGCCGTCCTCAACGAGGTCATACTTTGCAAGGTATCCCTCATCTACCAGAATGTTTGCAATTGCAAGCTTCATCTTGGATGCGGGGATATCTACTGTATCATGCTTCGCAGTATTTGCATTACGGATTCTTGTAAGCATATCTGCAATAGGGTCGCTCATCGTCATTGTTTTTCTCCTTTATATGATCAACGAAAACTTGTTGAAAATGGTTCATGCCGGGGCCGGAATCCCGACCGCCGAACCCAGTCAAATCCCCGGACGGGGATTGAGAGGGATTGTTTATAAATTCAGGTTAGCTGTCTGCGGCTCGAACTTGCTAAGTGTCTGGGGTTTCTTCCCTCAACTAAGCTCAGCCGGCGCCTTACGGCTTGACTTCGCTAAGGTTCGGGAAGGGCTTTCGCACTAACCTCGTTCATCGCCTGCGGCTCGAACTCGCTAAGTGCTCAATGCCTACCAGCTGGCTTTCTTTACGCCGGGGATTTCGCCCTTGTATGCTAATTCACGGAAGCAGATTCTGCAGATTCCGTATTTTCTAAGGTAAGCATGGGGACGTCCGCAGATACGGCAGCGGCTGTACTCTCTGGTGGAGAACTTCGCCGGTCTCTGCTGCTTAATCTTCATTGAAGTTTTAGCCATTTGATTTTCCTCCTATTATTTTGCAAAAGGCATATTGAATAATCTTAACAGTTCACGGGCTTCTTCATCGGTCTTTGCTGTTGTAACAAAGATGATGTCCATACCTCTTACCTTGTCAACCTTATCATATTCAATCTCAGGGAAAATCAGCTGTTCCTTGATACCTAAAGCGTAGTTTCCTCTGCCGTCGAAAGCGTTGGGATTTACGCCGCGGAAGTCACGTACACGGGGCAGAGCCAGGTTTACGAGACGATCAAGAAACTCATACATCTTCTCACCGCGAAGGGTTGTCTTGCAGCCGATTGCCATACCCTCTCTGATCTTGAAGTTTGCAACAGACTTCTTAGCCTTTGTCAGGACTGCCTTCTGGCCGGTGATGGTTTCCATATCCTTAACGGCTGTGTCAAGAACCTTTGCGTTCTCCTTTGCTTCGCCGACACCCATGTTGATGACGATCTTCTCAAGCTTCGGGATCTCCATAACGTTCTTATAGCCGAATTTCTTCATCATAGCGTCTTTGATCTCGCTGTTGTATAATTCCTTTAATCTAGCCAACTTTTCTGACCTCCTTTCCGTGATTAGTCGATTACCTTACCTGTGGACTTTGCAACACGAACCTTCTTCCCGTTCTCTACGGAGAAGCCTACTCTTGTTGCCTTGCCGTCTACCAGGAGCATTACGTTGGAAGCATCGATTGCGCCCTCTACGTTCACGATGCCGCCCTGCTGATTCTGAGCGCTGGGCTTCGTGTGCTTTGTCAGCATGTTGATTCCCTCAACGACTACGCGGCCGTTCTCGTGATCAACCTTAACAACCTTGCCTTCCTTATCCTTATCTTTACCGGCGATTACTTTTACCATATCGCCTTTTTTAATTTTCATGGTTGCCATCCTTAAGTCCCTCCTTACAGTACTTCGGGAGCCAGGGAAACGATCTTCATGAACTGTTTCTCTCTCAGCTCTCTTGCAACAGGCCCGAAAATACGGGTTCCTCTGGGGGTCTTGTCATCTCTGATGATGACAGCAGCGTTCTCGTCGAAACGAATATAGGAACCGTCCTTACGGCGGGTGCTATTTACAGTACGTACAACAACGGCCTTTACCACATCGCCCTTCTTTACAACGCCGCCTGGTGTGGCGTCTTTAACGGAAGCAACGATTACATCGCCGATGCTTGCATATCTTCTGGTGGAGCCACCCATAACACGGATGCAAAGGAGCTCTTTGGCACCGGTGTTGTCGGCCACCTTCAGTCTTGTTTCCTGCTGAATCATGTTATTTCTCCTTTCAGTCGAATGAAAAGCTTATTTCGCCTTTTCAATGATCTCGACAAGTCTCCATCTCTTATCCTTGGATAAAGGTCTTGTTTCCATTACTTTTACAGTATCGCCGATACCACACTCGTTCTTTTCGTCATGTGCTTTCAGCTTGTAAGTTCTCTTAACGATCTTGCCGTATAAAGGATGTTTTACATGGTCCTCGATTGCAACTACGACAGTCTTATCCATCTTGTCGCTTACAACCTTACCGGTACGAGTCTTTCTTAAATTTCTTTCCACGGATTTTTCTCCTTTCATAGCGCTTATGACTACTCAGCAGCCTTTGCGGTAATCACGGTCTGAATCCTGGCGATGTTCTTGCGAACCTCTTTGATTCTGCTTGTGTTATCCAGCTGGTTGGTTGCATTCTGAAATCTCAGGTTGAAAAGTTCCTTTTTAGCAGCTACTAATTCTTCGTTTAATTCTGCAGCTGATTTTGTCTTCAAATCTTCTACATACTTATTAATTTTCACTGTTATCACCGCCTTCTAAGTCTGCGCGAGAAACGATTTTACATTTTACTGGCAGCTTGTGCATAGCAAGACGTAATGCTTCTCTGGCTGTTTCCTCGGGTACACCTGCGATCTCAAACATTACACGGCCGGGCTTAACAACTGCTACCCAGTATTCCAGAGATCCTTTACCAGAACCCATACGGGTTTCAGCCGGTTTCGTAGTTACGGGCTTATCGGGGAAAATCTTGATCCAAACCTTACCGCCACGCTTGATATATCTTGTCATAGCAATACGGGCAGCCTCGATCTGATTGGATCTGATCCATGCGGGCTCAGTTGCAACAAGACCAAACTCACCATTGCTGATTCTGTTGCCTCTCATGGCCTTTCCAGCCATGGTTCCGCGGAACTGTTTACGACGTTTAACTCTCTTGGGCATTAACATTATTTAGCTCCTCCTTCCTTCTTAGCCGGAAGAACCTCGCCTTTGTAGATCCATACCTTTACGCCAACCTTGCCGTATGTGGTATTTGCCTCAGCGAAGCCATAATCGATGTCAGCTCTTAATGTCTGCAGCGGGATGGTTCCATCACTGTAGAACTCGGTACGTGCCATATCAGCACCGCCCAGACGGCCGGAAGCGCAGGTCTTGATACCAAGAGCGCCAGCCTTCATGGTTCTGCTCATGGTGGACTTCATAGCACGACGGAAGGAGATACGGTTCTCAAGCTGAAGAGCAATGCTCTCTGCAACGAGCTGTGCATCCTTATCGGGTCTCTTAACTTCCTTGATGTCGATGAAAAGCTTCTTGTCGGTCATCTTCTGAACCTGAGCCTTCAGCTTTTCGATCTCAGCACCGCCCTTACCGATTACAATACCGGGCTTTGCAGTGTAGATGATAACCTTAACGCGGTCAGACGCTCTTTCGATTTCGATCTTGGAAACGCCTGCGCTGTATAACTTCTTCTTCAGATATACTCTGATCTTATGGTCCTCAACCAGGTTGTCGGCAAAGTCAGCTTCCGCATACCACTTGGAGTCCCAATCCTTAATCACGCCGACTCTTAAGCCATGAGGATTAACTTTCTGTCCCATTATTGTCCTCCTTATCTCTCATTCAGCACAACAGTGATGTGGCTCATTCTCTTCTCGATTCTGTAAGCACTGCCCTTTGCCCTCGGTTTGATTCTCTTCATGGTCGGCCCCTTGTTTGCGTAGCACTCCTCAACAAAAAGATTGTCGGGGTTCATACCATTGTTGTTCTCTGCATTTGCTCTTGCAGATTCCAGTAATTTCTTGATTAAAGTAGAAGCATATCTGGGATTGTAGGTAACAATACCGATTGCAGTATTTAAGTCTTTGCCTCTGATGGCATCTAATACGAAGCATGCCTTCTGAACAGATACTCTTGCGTAAGACAGTGTTGCTGAAGGTCTTGTATCTTTGTTCTCGTTTCTCTGTCTTTTAATCTGGCTTCTATGTCCCTTAGCCATGGATAAAACCTCCTTTCTCTATTTCCCGATTAGCGCTTGCTCTTCTTCTCGTCTTTGCCGTGACCTCTGTAGGTTCTGGTTGCAACGAATTCGCCAAGCTTATGGCCTACCATGTCCTCAGTAACATATACCGGAACATGCTTTCTGCCGTCGTGTACTGCGATTGTATGTCCAACCATCTGCGGGAAAATAGTGGAACGGCGGGACCAGGTCTTAATAACCTGCTTCTGTCCTGCTGCGTTCATCTCATCTACCTTCTTTAATAAATGAGCATCTGCAAACGGTCCTTTTTTCAATGAACGTGCCATTGGTTTACCTCCTTCTTATCCGAATTACTTAATGGTCTTGCCATCGCGACGTCTTACGATTAACTTGTTGGACTGCTTATTCTTCTTTCTGGTCTTGAGACCCAGAGCAGGCTTGCCCCAAGGAGTGCAGGGACCGGGACGACCGATACCAGCCTTACCTTCACCACCGCCATGAGGATGGTCGTTGGGGTTCATAACAGAACCGCGGACTGTGGGACGGATGCCCATGTTGCGCTTACGTCCTGCTTTACCAATGTTAATCAGGGAATGCTCGCCATTGCCTACGACACCGATGGTTGCGCGGCAGATGATGGGTACCATTCTCATTTCACCGGAGGGAAGTCGGAGTGTTGCGTACTTGCCTTCCTTTGCCATGAGCTGTGCGCTTACGCCGGCAGAACGAACCATCTGTCCGCCTGCACCGGGGTACAGCTCGATGTTGTGTACCTGAGTACCGATCGGGATGTCCTTCAGCTCCATGCAGTTGCCGATCTTAGCTTCTGCTTCGGAACCGCTCATAACCTTCATTCCGTCCTTCAGTCCTTCAGGTGCCAGGATATATGCCTTCTCGCCGTCTGCGTAGCAGATCAGAGCGATGTTTGCGCTTCTGTTGGGATCGTATTCGATGCCGATTACAGTTGCGGGGATATTGTCTTTTCTTCTCTTGAAGTCGATGATTCTGTATTTCTTTCTGGAGCCGCCTCCACGGTGTCTCACAGTGATCTTACCCTGATTATTACGACCGGAATTCTTATTCAGAGAAACCAATAAGGACTTCTCCGGAGTCTTCTTTGTGATCTCAGAGAAATCAGAGCCGGTCATGTTTCTTCTGGAAGGTGTATAGGGATTATATGTTTTAATTCCCATTTCCTTTCTCCTTTCTACTGTACAACTCTCTCGAGTGTGTTTTGTCACGGCATAACGTTCGCCGTATAGTTATTTCAAACGCTGCGGATGGATTCGCCAAGCTGCTTTCGTCTTACAGTCCCTCGAAGATCTCGATATCTGCACTGTCAGCAGTCAGCTTAACGATTGCTTTCTTTGTTGCAGCAGTCTTGCCGGATGTACGGCCTCTTCTGCGCTCTTTGCCTTCGCAGTTCATGGTGTTTACGGACTCAACCTTGGTTCCTGCAAACATCTTCTCAACTGCTTCTTTGATCATGGACTTGTTAGCATCTACATGCACCAGGAATGTGTACTTCTTCTCAGCCATCTGGTTCATGGACTTCTCTGTAACGACGGGTTTTAAGATCACGTCATAATACTTAATATCTGCCATTATGCGTATACCTCCTCAATTGCTGCAACAGCAGCCTTTGTGGTAACGACTGTGTTGTATTTCAGGATATCATATACATTGATGGTGGAAACAAGAGCAGTCTTAACACCTTCAAGGTTGTTAGCGGACTTGATCACGTTCTCGTTCTTCTCAGCCATAACAACGAGAGCCTTGGGAGCCTTTACGTTGTCAAGAACGTTCTTCATTGCCTTTGTTTTGATCTCATCAAGCTTCAGCTCATCGAGAACGATGAACTTGTTCTCAGCTACTCTGGAAGTCAGGGCAGACTTGAGCGCCAGTCTTCTTTCCTTCTTATTTAACTTGATTGTGTACTCTCTGGGCTTTACAGCAAATACCATTCCGCCGCCGGTCCACTGGGGAGCTCTTGTTGAACCCTGTCTTGCATGACCGGTTCCCTTCTGTCTCCAGGGCTTCTTTCCACCGCCGCTTACTTCAGAGCGTGTCTTGGCACTCTGTGTTCCCTGACGATTGTTTGCAAGCTGGCTAACTACAGCCAGGTGTACCAGGTGCTCGTTTACTTCTACACCGAACACGGCATCATTCAGCTCTAAAGTACCAACTTCTTTGCCTTCCATATTGTAAACAGATACGTTTGCCATCTGTGTGTTCCTCCTTTCCAAGTATAAACCTTAAACCGTCTTTACAGTTTCCTTAATGGTTACCATGCACTTCTTCGGTCCGGGTACAGCGCCCTTTACCAGAAGCAGATTGTTTTCAGCATCTACGCGTACAATCTCAAGATTCTGGATCGTGATCTTCTTGTTACCCATCTGACCGGGCATCTTCTTTCCCTTGAATACCTTGCTGGGATCAGATGCAGCGCCGTTGGAACCTGCATGACGATGGAACTTGGAACCGTGAGCCATAGGTCCTCTGTGCTGTCCGTGACGCTTGATGGCGCCCTGGAAGCCTTTACCTTTGGAGATCGCGGTTGCGTCTACCTTGTCGCCTGCTGCGAAGATATCAGCCTTGATCTCGTCAGCCAGCTTGTAGTCAGCTGCGTTCTCAAATCTGAACTCTCTGATATATCTCTTATAGGAAACGCCGGCCTTATCAAAGTGGCCCTTCAGAGGCTTGTTTACAAGCTTCTCTCTCTTATCTGCGAAACCTACCTGAACTGCTGCGTAACCGTCGTTCTCAACTGTCTTCACCTGAGTTACTACGCAGGGACCAGCCTGAAGAACCGTTACAGGAACGAGCGCGCCGTCTTCTGTGAAGACCTGGGTCATTCCAACCTTTGTCGCTAAAATCGCTTTCTTCATTTTCTACCTCCTGTTATTCTACAGCGGATTACCACCTGGGCAATCATCCTAGAACAGGCCGAAACCAATTCTGGATTTTCTTAATGGAATTACTTTGTTTTCATCTTGATGTCGATGTAAACACCGGCAGGCATTTCCAGTCTGGAAAGTGCATCTACGGTCTTCTGAGTGGGAGCCGTGATGTCGATGAGTCTCTTATGAGTTCTCTGCTCGAACTGTTCTCTGGAATCCTTGTACTTGTGGACTGCACGAAGGATTGTTACAACCTCCTTCTTGGTGGGCAGCGGCACAGGTCCGCTCACCTGAGATCCGGTTTTCTTTACAGTGTCGATGATTTTACCAGCGGACTGATCTACCAGCTGGTGGTCATAAGCCTTTAATGTGATTCTCATTACCTGACTTGCCATAAAAAAAGTCGCCTCCTTTTCGCACTTTTCAATGTAAGTACGACAAGCGGTGACTGTACACTCTCCCGTGTGTATCATCAATTCCTACACACGTCATTTCTACTTCTTTACCTGTTGTAGATGATTCTGTTTGTACAGTGACTTGTCGCCAGTTTCCTAACTTGACATTCGCTCCGCGGAAAAACCTGCCACAGTGGGCAGCAACCTCACGCTTCATCGCTATCATGCCACAGCATGATATATTATACACAAGCCTCTTCAAAAATGCAAGGTTTTTTTTGTATTTTTTTCAGTACAGAAAAACCCCGGAAACCTTTCGGTTCCGGGGCATCTTACGTTTGAGCACATGCACCTTTCGGTACGTTTATTTTATATATGCAATGCTGCCTCACTGTGAGCAAGCTCCCAGCAAACACAACTCTCGGCTTCGCACTGCTCGTTGCTTATCGAAATTACTCGATGATAGAAGCAACACGGCCAGATCCTACTGTACGGCCACCCTCACGGATAGCGAATGTAAGACCCTGCTCCATAGCGATGGGGTGGATGAGCTCGATGGTCATCTCTACGTTATCGCCAGGCATGCACATCTCAGTACCTTCGGGAAGGTTTACAACGCCGGTTACGTCAGTTGTTCTGAAGTAGAACTGAGGTCTGTAGTTGTTGAAGAAAGGAGTATGACGGCCACCCTCGTCCTTGGTAAGAACGTATACCTGAGCGGTAAACTTCTTATGGCAGGTAACAGTACCGGGCTTAGCCAGAACCTGTCCTCTTTCGATTTCATTTCTCTGAACACCACGGAGCAGAGCACCGATGTTATCACCAGCCTGGCCTTCGTCAAGCAGCTTGTGGAACATCTCAACACCGGTAACAACTACCTTACGGGTCTCTTCCTTAATACCAACGATTTCAACTTCATCAGATACATGGATCACACCACGCTCTACTCTACCGGTTGCAACAGTACCACGACCGGTGATGGAGAAGATATCCTCTACAGGCATCAGGAAAGGCTTGTCAGTATCACGCTGAGGATCGGGAATGTAGGAATCTACAGTGTCCATCAGCTCCATGATCTTGTCTCCCCAAGGTCCCATGGGATCTTCCAGAGCCTTCAGAGCGGAACCCTTAACGATCGGGCAGTCATTGAAGCCGTACTCTTCAAGCTGCTCGGTAACTTCCATCTCTACCAGCTCGATCAGCTCTTCGTCATCTACCATATCGCACTTGTTCAGGAATACTACGATGTAAGGTACACCTACCTGACGGGACAGAAGGATATGCTCCTTTGTCTGAGCCATAACACCATCGGTAGCAGCAACTACGAGGATAGCGCCATCCATCTGAGCAGCACCGGTGATCATGTTCTTTACATAGTCAGCATGTCCGGGGCAGTCAACGTGAGCGTAATGTCTCTTAGCAGTCTGATACTCAACGTGAGCGGTAGAAATGGTAATACCACGCTCTCTCTCTTCGGGAGCCTTATCGATGTTCTCGAAATCTACCTTCTCATTACCAGGAACTCTCTCTGCCAGAACCTTGGTGATTGCAGCAGTCAGAGTAGTTTTACCATGGTCTACATGTCCGATTGTACCGATGTTACAATGGGGCTTAGATCTGTCAAATTTAGCTTTAGCCATTTTAAAAGTCCTCCTTAATATTTGCCCTGGCGGGCTTCAATTATTTACGTTTCAGCGTTTCACACTGAATAACATTATATTGCATAACAAACGCTTTTTCAAGCCTTATTTCGCTCTTTCAGCAAGAACTTTCTCCTGTACGCTCTTCGGTACGGGCTCGTATTTATCGAAGAACATGGAGTATGCCGCACGGCCCTGAGTCTTGGAACGAAGGTCTGTTGCGTATCCGAACATCTCGGACAGCGGAACATAACCCTTGATCAGCTTGGATCCGTTTACATCCTCAAATGCTTCGATACGTCCGCGGCGGGAGTTGATATCGCCGATAACATCACCCATGTAATCCTCGGGAGTTGTTACCTCGACTCTCATGATCGGCTCAAGGAGTGTTGCGCCGCCCTTTGCCATAGCGTCCTTGAATGCCATGGATCCGGCAATCTTGAATGCCATTTCGGAAGAGTCGACTTCATGATAGGAACCATCGTAGCAGACAGCTCTTACACCGAGTACTTCAAATCCGCCCAGGATACCGGACTTCATTGCTTCCTGGATACCGGCATCTACTGCAGGGATATATTCCTTCGGGATTGCACCGCCGACAACCTCGGAAACAAACTCGTAAGTCTTCTCAGCGTTTGCATCCATGGGCTCAAAGCGTACCTTACAGTGACCGTACTGACCACGTCCACCGGACTGCTTTGCATACTTGCTGTCAACGTCAACACTCTTTGTGATGGTTTCCTTATAAGCAACCTGGGGCTTACCAACGTTTGCCTCTACCTTGAATTCACGAAGGAGACGGTCAACGATGATCTCCAGATGAAGCTCACCCATACCGGCGATGATGGTCTGTCCTGTTTCCTTATTGGTGGAAACACGGAACGTAGGATCCTCTTCTGCCAGCTTTGCAAGAGCCTCGCCCATCTTGTCCTGTCCGGCCTTTGTCTTAGGCTCGATTGCGATATCGATAACGGGTTCAGGGAACTCCATGGACTCCAGGATTACCGGATGCTGCTCGTCGCAGATGGTATCACCGGTGGAGGTGAACTTGAAGCCTACTGCTGCAGCGATATCGCCGGAGTAAACCTTGTCAAGCTCCATTCTCTTGTTTGCGTGCATCTGAAGGATACGGCCAACACGCTCCTTCTTGCCCTTTGTTGCATTCAGCACATAAGAGCCTGCATTCATGGTTCCGGAGTAAACACGGAAGAATGCCAGTTTTCCAACGAAGGGATCTGCCATGATCTTGAACGCAAGTGCGGAGAAGGGTTCTTCATCAGAAGAATGTCTTACAACCTCATTGCCGTCCATGTCGGTTCCCTTGATGGAGGGGATATCGGTAGGTGCGGGCATATACTCAACAACTGCATCCAGAAGCTTCTGAACACCCTTGTTGCGGTATGCGGTACCGCAGAGTACCGGAATGATTTCTACGGAGATGGTAGCCTTTCTCAGAGCCTTCTTCAGGTCTTCTGTGGAGGGCTCATCACCATCCAGATACTGCATCATCAGATCGTCATCTGTTTCACAGATTGCTTCGATCATGGCAGTTCTGTATTCTTCTGCCTGTTCCTTCATATCGTCCGGAATGGGCTCCAGAGAGATCTTATCGCCCTTCTCATCTTCATAGATGTAGGACTGCATCTCGAACAGATCGATGACGCCCTTGAAGTCATCCTCCTTGCCGATCGGAAGCTGAACAGGTACTGCATTGTGACCAAGACGGGTCTTGATCATATCTACTGCATTGTAGAAGTTTGCACCCAGGATATCCATCTTGTTGATGAATGCGATTCTGGGAACGTTGTATTTATCGGCCTGGCGCCATACAGTTTCTGACTGAGGTTCAACACCGCCCTTTGCACAGAACACACCTACGGCACCATCCAGTACACGCAGAGAACGCTCAACTTCAACGGTGAAGTCAACATGTCCGGGGGTATCAATGATATTGATACGATGCTCCAGAGCGCCCGGCATCGGTTTTGTTTCCTTTTCCAGAGTCCAGTGACAGGTGGTTGCAGCGGAAGTAATTGTGATACCTCTCTCCTGCTCCTGCTCCATCCAGTCCATGGTAGCTGTACCTTCGTGAGTATCACCGATCTTATAGTTTACGCCTGTGTAGTACAGGATACGCTCTGTAAGAGTGGTTTTACCCGCATCGATATGAGCCATGATACCAATGTTCCTGGTTCTCTCCAATGGATATTCTCTTCCAGCCAAGGGATTTCCCTCCTTTTAGAATCTGTAATGTGCAAACGCCTTGTTGGCCTCTGCCATCTTGTGCATGTCTTCTTTTCTCTTTACGGCTGCACCAGTGTTGTTTGCTGCATCCATAAGCTCGTTTGCCAGTCTCTCCTCCTGGGTCTTCTCGCCTCTCTTACGGGAGAACAGAGTGATCCAGCGCAGAGCCAGCGCCTGACGTCTTTCGGGCTTAACCTCGATGGGTACCTGATAGGTTGCACCACCGATACGCTTTGCCTTTACTTCCAGTACAGGCATGATATTGTTCATTGCTGCTTCAAAAACTTCCAGTGCGGGCTTTCCGGTCTTTTCCTCAACCTGCTCAAAAGCGCCGTACACAATCTTCTGTGCAACACCCTTCTTGCCGTCCAACATGATATTGTTGATCAGCTTTGTAACAACCTTATTGTTGTAAAGCGGGTCTGCTAAAACATCTCTTTTCTGGGTATGTCCTTTACGAGGCACGTTACTTCCCTCCTTAATTATTAGAATTAAATCGTCGGTACTCACACGCTTGTATGTTCGCGCCCGGTCATGCTAACTATATTGGACCCGTCTCACAGGGAAAAATATGCTACATTCCGTGCACTAATACAAATCTTACTGACTGCCTTACTTCTTCGGTCTCTTAGCGCCGTATTTGGAACGGGCCTGACGTCTGTTGGCAACACCTGCGGTATCGAGGGTTCCTCTGACGATATGGTATCTGGTACCGGGCAGGTCCTTTACACGGCCGCCTCTGATCAGAACAACGCTATGCTCCTGAAGGTTGTGGCCTTCGCCGGGGATATAGCTTGTTACTTCGATACCATTGGAAAGACGTACTCTGGCAATCTTTCTAAGTGCTGAGTTAGGCTTCTTGGGGGTAGCGGTCTTTACTGCTGTGCAGACGCCTCTCTTCTGAGGAGCAGCCTCATCGGTTGCCTTCTTCTTTAAAGAGTTGAAACCCTTTAACAGAGCGGGAGCGGTTGCTTTCTTTACGGATGTCTGTCTACCCTTTCTTACTAACTGGTTGAATGTGGGCATGTTTTTCACCTCCTGTGATATTGGTTAAGTGTCTGTTTTTGCGCACCAAAATACAATTGCATTTTTCGCACGCCTTACTATTATATAGTTGGATTTTCTCCATGTCAAGAGCCAACCTGCAAATATCAGGTAAAACTTATCTGTTTTTTCACAGAAACCGGCTTTCTGTGAAGCAGACCACCGTTACCGGGACAGGCTGTTTTCAGCGCAGCCTTGTGTCCTCATACTTCGCCATAGTCTCCAGGCACTGGCGAAGCTGATGATACCGTTCCTCGATCGGACCGGCCGGGATCTCCACATCCACAGCCATGGCCAGGCCGTCGATAAGCTCATCATCCAGCTCCTCCCGCATGGTCTCCAGGATCACTGCCTTGGATTCAAAAGTCCGTGCCTCCAGGAAATCCAGAAAATGGGGATTCACCTCGTCGGTTGTCTCTTCCTCCTCTCCCTGCCCCTTTGCAGCCTCCACCGCCTCGTCGGTCAAGGATTCCCAGAGATCATCCTCCGTCTCCTCCGCCCGTCCGCTCCGGGGGATCACCACGCTCTCCTGCTCGGCCATCTCATCGGCTTCCTCATAATCCTCAAAATCCGAAAGTCCGCTGACCTCCTTCCAGGTATCCAGAAGCGCCTGTTTTTCCTCTGCCTCCCGCTTCATTCGTTCTTCCGAAGTTCTTCGTTCCGGTTCTGTCCGGCGTGCTGTTTTCCGGCTTTCGTCTTCTTCTGCATGAGAAATCTGCTCCTGCCGTTTTCCGGTCTCCGCCATGTTCACCGGTTCAAACCGGTATTTCTGGGTCACGCGGGGATATTTATCATGATCCACCTCCTCCAGAAACATTTCCAGCGGACGGACATAGATCTTAAATTCTCCGTAAAGCGCCTGGTAGACCACCATTGCCTCTCCGGTCTCGGAGTGCTCCGCCACCGCCACGATCTGATACAGTCGATTTTTAAAATGCCGGTAAAACTCCCCCGGCCCTGGTATTCTCTGTGCCATAGCTGCCTCGTCTCCTTCCAGGGTTTATTTTAACCGAATCCGGTTTCTGCGTCAATCATATCCATTATCCTGCTTATTTACTTCGAGATTCTCTGCTCTGCTTGACCCTCTTCATTCCCTCCTGTTATAATAAGGTATCCGTTTATAATTATAATAAGAAGAAAAGGAAAATTTTATGAACAGACCTGCGCTTCGTTCCAATCTCTATCGTCTCTACTATCTCCTGACCCTGATTGCCCTGTGCTGCTATGATTCTTATATCAGTGTCTATCTGGAGCAGTATCTCCATCTAAGCGGCTTCCAGATCGGCTGCTTTCTCTCGGTATCCATGATCGCCGGGCTGGTGGTCATGCCGCTCTACGGAGCCCTGGGCGACCGCACCGGGAAGTACCGGGAGATCCTCATGGTCTGCAGTGCCGGAACAATCCTGTTTTCCTTCCTGCTTTCCATGCAGACCGGCTTTTTTCTGCTGATCGTCATGGGCATCGGCTTTGAGCTGAACCGCTGCTCAATCCTTGCCATGGCAGATACCCAGACCATCCGCTACTGCAGCGACTACGGACAGCCCTACGGCAGCATTCGCTGCTTCGGCTGTGTGGGCTGGATCACCGGAAGTGCCCTCTGTGCCTTCCTGGTCCGCCGGTTCGGTCTGGACCATATATTTTTCCGCTTTTTCATGGGCGCTATGGCCTGCTCTCTGGTGAATATAGTCTTTCTCCCCGGAATAAAAAACGCCAGCAGCGCCTCTGCGCAGTCCGGACACCTTTCCGAACACAGCGCGTCCCGCGGTTCTCTCGGCGTACTGCTGAAAAACCGCCGCTATCTTCTGATCGTAATCTTTGCTCTGCTGACCGGAGCTCTGGCCGAAGCGGTTAATACCTACGCCTCCCTCCACCTGGTTTCCGTTCTCCACGGAGCCGAATATCTGGTGAGCATTTATTCCATCATCGGCGCGGCACCGGAGATCCTGTTTCTTCTGTTATTAAACAGGCTCCTGCTGCCGAAGCTTGGCTTCCGTCGGCTGTTCCTCATCTCCGCCGGTGCTCTCGGACTCCGAATGGTCCTGTTTGCCGTATTCGACAGTGTCCCGCTGTTTTTCCTGGCCGCCTGTATGTGCTTTCTGACAAGTGCCTGCACCACCGGCCTCAATGTTCAGTATATCCATAAAGTCGTTCCCGAAACCTCCATCGGACTTGCCGCTTCCGTTTATAATGCGGTATTCATGGGCGGACGGGCGCTGTTCAGTCTGCTGTTCGGAGGAATTTACGACCTGGCAGGAAGCCGTTCCGTCTTCTGGAACTGCGCAGTCTGTGCTCTTCTTGCCTTCGGGCTGGCCTTTTTCAGCCGCAGCATTGATCCAGCCGAAGCCTGAATCCAACCAGAGTCTGAATCCGACCAGCGCCTGTATTCAACCAGCGCCTGTATCCGACCGGTTCTGTCTAATTCATAAAGGAGTCCCTATGTCAAAACAAGTCAGACTTGATAAATTTCTCGCCGATGCCGGAGCCGGCACCAGAAGCCAGGTAAAAGGCTTTCTGAAAAAGGGCCTGGTGACCGTCAACGGTGAACCGGCCAGAAAGCCGGAACAAAAAATATCCCCGGAAACCGATCTTATCGTTTTCCAGGGAACCGTACTCTCCTACACTGAATTTTATTACTATATGTTAAACAAACCGTCCGGCTATGTCTCAGCCACCGATGACAACACTGCGCCCACAGTGCTCTCGCTTTTAAAGGGCGCTCCCGGAAAAGACCTGTTTCCGGTGGGACGACTGGACAAGGATACTGAAGGGCTTCTGCTGATCACCAACGACGGCGCTCTGGCCCATCGTCTGCTCTCCCCTCGTCACCATGTGGACAAAACCTACTTTGTCCGTGCCGACGGTGCTGTGACGGAAGACGACTGTTCCAGACTGGAAGCCGGCGTAGACATCGGAGAGGACCGGCTCACGCTCCCGGCAAGGGCAGCGCTTTTGTCCTCCGGTCCGGTCAGCGAAGTGGAGCTTACCATCCACGAGGGAAAATTCCACCAGGTCAAGCGCATGTTCCAGGCTGTCGGTAAACCGGTTCTTTATTTAAGACGTCTTTCCATGGGAAGTCTTACGCTGGACGAAACGCTTCCTCCGGGACAGTACCGCCCGCTGCGCGAAGAAGAGATCGCTGCTCTGCGTAAGTTTTCCTAAGACAGATCCACCTTGCAGGTATCCTTGGATTCCACCCGGATCTCCACCAGACAGTCCGCAATGTGCTGATCGTCCATCTCCAGCCGGTATTCCAGCCGCAGGTTCAGAAGATTTTCCTCCTCGGTGACTTCCATCCGGCTGGTTTCCAGTCCCACCATCATCTTCCCGTACGGTACATCGTAGCAGGAAACATTTTTCTTATCCTTCTCAAAGATCATGTGAACGCTGGTTTCACCCTTTTTAATCACCTCCGCCCGGTCATTCCGGATCTTGATGATATTCCGTTCCCTTGTCCGTCCGTCCTCGGAGACATCATCATAAGTCACATAATGCTTTCCATTCTTAAAATGATACTGACCGGCTGTGATAATCTCCAGTTTATCCTCGCCAACGCTTCCGCCGCGCTGGACACTTGTCATGAATATCAGGACTTCCTTCTGCATCCTTCCCTCCTGCTACTCGTTTTCTTCCTCAATGTTGACCTGCTTCACCGCCTCAATGTCATAAGGCAGAATCGAATTTGCAAACGCGCAGAACCGTTCCTCGGCATCACTGACGAAAAATTCATACTTTTCTCCCGCCTGCGTTACCTGTTCATCACAGGAAAGATCCAGCTTTTCCAGAACCCGCCCAAGCTCCATGGCTGTCTCATAGGCCGGATTGACCAGTATCACATTTTCACCCACCACACGGCGGAACGTGGAACGCAGAAGCGGGTAATGGGTACAGCCCAGGATCAGGGTATCGATGGATTTATATTCCATATCTTTAATATAGCGGTTTACCACTTCCTCCGTGATGGAATCATGGATCCAGCCCTCCTCCACTAGCGGCACAAGAAGCGGACAGGCCTTTCCGTAGACCTGGATCTTCGGATTACAGGCCTTCAGCGCCTTGGTATACATACTGCTCTCAATGGTAGCCGTCGTTGCCACCACGCCGACCCGGCCGTTTCTCGTCTTCTCACTGGCCACCCTGGCTGCCGCATCGATCACTCCAAGAACCGGGACCGTTGCCTCTGCCTGAAGCACCGGAAGCGCCAGAGCCGTCGCCGTATTACAGGCAACCACGATGGCTTTGACATTCTGCGATTCCAGAAAGCGGAGAATCTGTCTGGAATAACGGATAATGGTTGCTTTCGATTTACTTCCGTAAGGAAGTCTCGCCGTATCACCGAAATAGATCAGCCGTTCCTCCGGAAGCTGGCGCATAATCTCCCGTGCCACGGTCAGACCGCCGACACCGGAATCAAACACGCCGATTGGTGCATTGCTGGACATTTAATTCTCCTTTCTGGAGAACGCCATGCGGATCAGCTTATCAATGAGCTGGGACTTGGAAAGTCCCCGGTTCTCCCAGAGCATGGGGTACATGCTGATGGATGTAAAGCCGGGAAGGGTATTGATCTCATTGAATACCACTTCTCCGGTGTCTTTTGTCACAAAGAAATCCACGCGGGACAGGCCGAATCCGTCCACTGCTTTGAAAATCGCCACTGCGTCTTTCCGGATCTCCTCCACAGTTTCTGCCGGAAGCTCCGGATCCAGGACTGTCTTGGACTCCGCATTATGATACTTCGCTTCATAATCATAGAAATCAGCCGCCGCCAGGATTTCGCCGACTCCGGTCGCCTGTACCTCGCTGCCGCCCAGGACTGCACATTCGATCTCACGGCCTACAATGGTCTCCTCCACCAGAATCTTCCGGTCGTGCTTTGCCGCGCCGAGAAGTCCTGTTTTCAGTTCTTCCCGGTCATGGGCTTTGGAAACACCCTGGGAGGAGCCTGCATTACAGGGCTTAATGAAGACCGGATAAGAAAGGACTGCTTCCACTTTTTTCGCTGCCGCATCCGGATCCTTCAGCTCTTCCTTCCGGACTGCCACATACTTTGCCTGACGGATTCCCAGCGTATCGACAATGATCTTCGTATACAGCTTATCCATGGAAACAGCGGAAGCGAGCACGCCGCAGCCCACATAGGGGATTCCCGCCAGCTCAAAGATTCCCTGAATCGTTCCATCCTCGCCATAAAGGCCATGGAGCACCGGGAATGCCACATCAAGCTTCTTCGTCTCCACATGGTCGCCGTCAATGAGAAGAACCGCTTTCATTTCGGCATCCGGTGACAGAACTGCCCGGACCCTGCCGTTTTTCCATTCTCCGGAGCGGATCGCATCCACGGATTCCGTAAGAAGCCATTTTCCTTCTTTTGTAATTCCGATGAGAACCACCTCGTACTTCTCACGGTCAATATGATCAATCACAGTCGCTGCGGATACGCAGGAAACTTCATGCTCAGAGGACTGTCCGCCAAAGAGCACTGCTACGGTCTGCTTTTCCATTTTGATTCCTTCTTTCTATTCTAATTTCAGTTTTAATCTGCCTTTGATGATCGTTCTTCTTTGGTTTTCGGTTTCTTTCCCATTGTACCCTGCTTTTCCCGTTTCTTCAACGTCTAATTGAAAGAAATCCCGGAAAATGGATATACTCTGGATATTCAAACGGAAGGGGGAATTATTTTATGAAGCTGCGAAAATCCATATATCTTCGAATCCTGCTGGTTCTTTTATGTACCGGAACTATGATCCTGGTCATCCTCACTGAAAAAAAGGCGGTTCAGATCCAGTCCGATCTCGCCGATCATGTCCTGCGGTTCCATGTCCTTGCCAACAGCGATTCCGAGGAGGATCAGGCCTTAAAACGAAAGGTTCGGGACGCCCTGCTGCAGGAGATCAACGAGGAACTCCCAGACGACGCCGATCTTTCCGATACAAAAGCCTATTTGTCCTCCCATGAGGCACTGCTTCAGGAAACTGCCTGCCGGATCGTCCGGCAAAACGGCTTTGATTATCCGGTAGAATTCCGTCTGGAGCCATGGTATTTCCCGACAAAGACATACGGCGACATGACCTTCCCCAGTGGAACATACGACGCCTTCCGGGTCATTATCGGAAAAGGAGAGGGAAAGAACTGGTGGTGCGTGCTCTATCCCTCTCTCTGTTTTATCGATTCCACATATAGTATTGTGCCTGATTCTTCCAAGGCCGCTCTGCGGGGCACCTTACAGGCCGACACCTACGAAAGCCTCCTCCATCAGAAGCCTCAGGCCGGATTCCGGCTGGGCGAATGGCTGAAACGGCTGTTTTAACCCGTTTATTTTTTCTGCTTGTCCAGCATTTCCTTTAATGCCTCATCGCTGTCGTCGATCCAGACATCCTCTTCATCGGCGTTCAGCCCCAGGTATTCTCTCAGGGTTCTGGTATCATCGCTTTCATTCCAGCGGGCGATATAATCATCGATCTCCTCGAATTCCAGCTCGCCGGCCAGATACTTTTCTTTAAAGGTCATTGCTCTGCTCCTTGATCATCTTTGCGATCTGCGCTTCCTGTTTGTTAATATGGGCCCGGATTGCCCTCCGCACGGCTTCCACATCCCTCGCCGCCAGTGCCCGCATGATATCCTGGTGCTCCTGGAGAAGAATGGTTCTCTGGGACTTGTTTTTCAGATGTTCGATCCGATAACGGTACATCTGCTCCCGAAGATGGTTCACCATCTGAACCAGTCGGTCATTGTCTGTCGCCTGATAGATCAGACCGTGAAACTCCTCATCGGCCTGCCCTAAAACGGTAATATCATCACTGTCAAGAACCGATGCAAACTTAAGGTTTGCCTGCTCCAGCTTTTTAAAATCTTCTGCGCTCATCCGTTCACAGGCCAGCTCACCCGCCAGCTCCTCCAGTGCACGGCGTACCTCCAGCACATCTCTTAAATTTTTCCCGGAGATATGGGCAACCTCCGCGCCTTTTCGCGGGACCATTACCACCAGCCCCTCCAGCTCCAGCTTTCGGATTGCCTCTCTTACAGGAGTCCTGCTGACTCCCATCTGATCGGCAAGCCGGATCTCCATCAGGCGCTGCCCCGGAACCAGCTCACCTCTTAAAATCGCCCGCCTCAGGGTGTTAAATACCACATCCCGCAGGGGAAGATACTCATTCTCATTTACCTTGAGCCCGTCCATCGGTTACCTCCGCTTTCTCCCTTTGTATGATACGGCTTTACGGTATAGATCTGTCTTGCCAGACCCTCGCGCCGGATCTGTTTTCCGGCCCGCTCCGCCTGTTCCTTTTCCGAAAAAATCCCAAATACAGTCGGCCCGCTCCCGCTCATCAGTGCCTGCTTTGCACCTGCCTCCAGCATCCGTTCTTTGATGATGCCAATCTGCGGATGCGCCGGGATCGTCACCGTTTCCAGCACATTTCCCATCCGGGAAAGAACTCCCGGAAGATCCTGATCTGCGAGTGCCTGCACCATGCCGTCAATATCCGGATGGTATGAAAGCTCTGCCGCTTTCAGATTACTATACACAAACTTCGTTGAAACACTGATCGGCGGTTTCGCCAGCAGGATATGACAGTCCGGCATGGACGCCAGCCTGGTCAGCTTTTCTCCGATTCCCTCAGAAAGGGCTGTTCCTCTCATAATACAATACGGAATATCCGCTCCCAGCGTTACCCCCCGCTCCTCCAGCTGTTTCTTTGACAGTTGCAGGCCAAACAGCCTGTTTACTCCAACCAGAACGGCCGCCGCGTCACTGCTGCCGCCCGCCATGCCTGCCGCAACGGGGATCTTTTTATAAAGATCAATGAAAAGCCCATCCGGAATCCCCGCCTCTTTCATAAGAAGCTCCGCTGCCTTATAAACCAGGTTTCCCTCACCGGTCGGCAAATACGGAAGATTCGTCCGGATTCGGATTCCCGGTTTCTTTTCCCGTCTTAACCTGATCTGATCATAAAGGCTCACGGTCTGCATGATCATCTTTACTTCATGATATCCATCTTCCCGCTTTCTGAGGACATCCAGGCCAAGATTGATCTTTCCGTATGCCCGAAGCGATAGTTCATTCCTCATAGTTTTCTCCGCTGCCAGGTATCTGCCTGTCCTGTGCAAACCGGACAGGCGGATGCCTTCTCCATCATTCTTCATGGTTCCGCCCACGGAACAGACACGCTGTTTTGGTTTTTCCCCGTATTTTGTATACGAAGTACTTTTTCAAGTATACACAATTTCTCATAAAAATACAAGCCGCCAATTCTTTCCTGCATCTGCCGGGCATTCCGGTTTTTTCGCTTTTACGACCGCTTTGCCGCTTCTTTTTCCTTTTTCAGCCGCTGGAACCGGCCCTTTAATCCCTTCTCCGGGAATACCGCCTCATGCTCCACCTTATGGCCCTTCGCCGCTTCCGCCCTGCGGTTCACATACTCCTGAACATAAGCCAGATGGACCATCACGGCATTGGTCACAGCCCGCTCATCAATATTGAACTTCTCGTGGTGGTTGGGATAGGCCCGCCCCATCTCCTCATTTCCTGCACCGATAAAGGCAAAGGCTCCGGGGATCCGCTGCTGATACACGGAAAAATCCTCGCCCAGCATCATCTTCGGCACTTCCAGAAACGCACGTTCCTCAAACACCTTTCTGGCGCCGCAGTAAGCGATCTCTGCCACATCAGGATCATTGTCCACCGCCGGATGCGCCGCCAGCACATAATCCACATGGGCGACTGCATGATACGCCGCCGCGGTTCCCACGGATACCCGCTTGACCGCATCCTCGATCCGTTTTCCCTCGGCTCTGGAAAACGTCCGCACCGTTCCTTCCATGAATGCCGATCCTGCCACCACATTGCGGACCGTTCCGCTGACCAGATGGCCGATATTGACCACCGCCGAGTCAATGGGATTCGTCTCCCTGGCAACGATCTGCTGAAGGTTCATAATAACGGCCGCTGCCGCCACCGTTGCATCCACGCATTGCTGCGGCTTTCCCGCATGGCCCTGCCGCCCGGTCACGGTAATCGTAAACAGATCAGACTCTGCCATCCGCGGCCCCGGTTCGATATTGATATATCCCACCGGAATATCGGCAAACACATGAAGCCCGAAGATCTGCTCCACATGATCCAGATAGCCGGAATCCATGACCATCTTCGCTCCCCTGCAGACCTCCTCTGCCGGCTGGAACAGAAGCTTAATGGTACAGTTTAACTCTTCCTCATGGGCTTTCAGGATCTTTGCTGCGCCAAGAAGGGCCGCTGTATGGGCATCATGACCGCAGGCGTGCATGACACCGGGCGTACAGGACTTATACGCCACATCGGTTTTTTCATCGATTTTAAGGGCGTCAATGTCAGCCCGCAGCGCGATCACCGGTTCTCCCGTTCCCACATGACCGATCACTCCGGTCTCTGCCAGTTCTATATAAGGAATTTCCATTTCCTCCAGCTCGGTCTTGATCCGCTTGGAGGTTTCCCACTCTTCCATGGAAAGCTCCGGATTCTGATGGAAATGCTTTCGCAGGTTCACAACATAGTTGCGGATCTGTTCTGTCTCTTTTCTGATATCAATATTCATACGGTACCTCCTTCGTGCCGTCTTCTGTACTATTCCAGTATAAAATTGTATGAAAGGAAATACAATCTTTTTTTCAAAAAACCTTTGACTTTTTTCCGAAACCACCTATAATGAAACCATACAGAACAACGGAGTGCTTGTATACAGGCATTCCGTTTTTTTATTTCCAGGAATTATTTTCCCGGATCCAAAGTGTTTTCGATCTCCCTGATCCCCCAATCTTACAGGGGGAACGAAATCAGTTCTGTTGCCCTGTCAGGCAGACCGGCACTGCCGACATTTTGTTTTCCCTCACATTACTATACTGTATGACATGGAGAAACCGCCTCGATCCTCTCGGGGCGGTTTCTCTGTCTTCCTGTTTTATTCAGCACTTCTCCGGTTCGGGATATTCCACTCCGAAGGTTTCCACTGTGACCGTTTTCATTCTCTGGGGTGTTACGGGGCGGTCTGCATATCCGGTGGGTGTCTCGGCAATGGCATTTACCACATCCATCCCCTCGATCACCTTTCCGAAGGCTGCATACTGGCCGTCCAGATGAGGCGCCTTCTCATGCATGATGAAGAACTGGGAGCCTGCAGAATCGGGATGCATGGCCCGTGCCATGGAAAGGACTCCGGGATCATGTGCCAGATCATTCTCCACGCCGTTCATGGAAAACTCACCCTTAATCTGGTATCCGGGTCCGCCGGTTCCCTGTCCCAGCGGGCAGCCTCCCTGGATCATAAAGCCGCGGATCACACGGTGAAAGATCAGGTCGTCATAAAAGCCCTTCTTTACCAGGCTGATGAAGTTGTTTACGGTATTGGGAGCCACATCGGGATATAACTCTGCCTTGATGATGCCTCCGTCTTCCATTTCAATCGTTACAATGGGATTCTTTGTATCTGCCATATTCTGTCTCCTTATAAATGATTTGATCCTCAGAAGCTTCTTCTGTTCTTAATTTAGAAGCTTCTTCCGCCGCCTCCGTGGCTGGCACCGCTGCTGCTGGAATGGCTGGAGCTGTGACCGCCGCCTCCTCCGCCACTGCTGCTATTGTTATCATGCTCGATCTTTCTTGTCACAACGGTGGTATGCGTGAAGAAATCGGTATGCTCGTTCTGGTGAAGGCTGCCCTGCTTCAGATACGTCCTGCTGCTGACCGTCGTCTGGGTTTTGCGGTTATGGCTGATGATCAGCGTAATGATTCCGGCGATCACCGCTGCGATTCCCAGATTCATGAACAGCGTGCCCGGCCGGAACGCTTCTGCCAGACTGTCCTGCCAGCGGATCTTCTTATAATCGCTGCTGTCATAATCAACGAAAGACTCCCGTTCGGAATCATAATAGCCGTTGTCCGCCGACTCGCCGCCGGTGAGGCACTTCTCGGCCTCCTTCACGAATGCGGTACAGGAGCCGTAATAATCCTGATCAGAAACGTGCTCATACAGCACATCCAGCGTGCTCTCGATCTCATTATCCGTATACTGCTCGATTCCGGTTCCGGCTGTACTGATGTAGATCTGGCGGTTATCCATATCGATCAGGTAAAGCACGCCGGAGCCATTGGATTTTTCATAACCAAATCCATGCTCATCAAAGAAATCATCGGCATACTCCATGGAGCTTTTGCCTTCCGCATCATCGGTAGTTACTATGATGAGATCCTGCCCGATCCGCTGTGCCGTCTCCACCAGCAGCTCCTGAAGCTCTGCTTCCTCCTCCTCTGTCAGGAGATCTGCATCATCATAAACCTTCTGCTCTTCACTGTCGAAGCCGCATAACAGCGTACCCGCTGTCAGAAGCAGCAGCAGAAGCATGGAAATTTTTCTCAGCTTTTTCATACGACACCTCCGATAATATGGATCAACGTCAGCAGAATCCAGATTCCGGCCGTCAGTCCGCCGAAGAAGCCTGCCATGCGCCCCTTGCTCAGCGGCAGCGTACCCACCTGCTTTCCTGTCTGTCCGTTAAGGGCAAACTGATACGTCTTATCTTTATACCGGTAGTTGAGCATCCAGACCGGCAGCATGACATACTCCGCCTTTTCCTCATCGATCCTCAGATTCTGCTGAACGATATTGACACCGCTGTAGCCTGTTATCGTTGCCATAGCCTCATCGACTGCATATTTCCGCACCCGGCCCTTTCCACGCTCCTCCATATCCTTATCTGTCTGGGAATATACCTCAGCCAGATAACCGGAAAGATACGGCATTTCAAATTTTTTCAGATCCTCATAGTGGAACGGCTCCAGAAGATCCATGGTCTTATCCTCCATCTTTTCGGAGGCGTCCATAGGAATCTTTGTATAACCGGCATCCACATCACGCCGTACATCAAAATGGTCGGTGTATATGTATTCCATGTCGCGGGTTCTTGTCGTCCGGGTTCTGGTACAATGGGCATGAAGCTTTACATTCGCCTTATAATCTACCAGCCAGAACGGAACGTAGATCCCGGTCATCTTTTCCATGGTATTTGCACTCTTAAAATCCTTCGGTGTAAACAGGCCCTTCTTTGTCCATGCCTTGAACTTCTCCAGCGCCTGCTCCTTTGTGATCTTAAACGGAATGACCTCCACCGGGCATTTCTCCTCCAGCACATCCTCCATCAGCGTTGTATTTCCGCAGAAGCTGCACATGGTTGCCGCCGTCAGTTCATCTGTCACCACCTCTGCACCGCAGGACGGACAGATATAACGCTTCACCTTCATGGAGGGTCCGGTTTCGCCCTCGGCCTTTGCTCCCTCCTCTTCGGTTTCTACCTTCTGCGCTTTTTCCGCTGCTTTCTCCTCAGCCGTTTCTTCCCGCTTCTCCGGATCTCCGAACTGCTTCTTATACTCTTCAACGGAAAGCGTCGTTCCGCAGTAATCGCAGGAAAGCTTCTGCGTTTCCGGATTAAACAGCATCGGTGCGCCGCAGGACGGACACTTATAATTGATTACCATGAATGGCTCCTTTCTTCTCCATAGCTTAGTTGCCCCCTTTGCCTCCTCCATCATAACACAGACTAAAAAACCATTCAAGAAAGAATCCCGTCATCCAGCGAGATCCCTGCTCTTTCGTGTTCATATTTTGTTCAAATATCATTCAAAATCTTTTTACAGTCTGGGCACGATTTCTTCACGTTTCCCACCTATACTGTAACCATAAGAAACAGACAAGACATTCACAAAGATTTGAGCAAAGCATTTAGCTGTTGCGAAAACTTTTTTTCATACCGAGCTGAGTTATCAGCTCTCCTCCCTTTTTACTATTATATAAAAAATCTCCTGTTCCTCGTCAAAACAGGAGATTTTTTATGCCCCGGAAACGCTTTCCGGGGCATGAACTTTCTATGAACTATCTGTCATTCAGGGACAATCCTGTTTATTCCTCTGCCTTTACCGGATTCGATACGCTCACCTTATGGTCATACCACTTTCCTTTTTTCCCGATCAAGGCCAGATCAAACTCTTCATCAAGAGCCGGAACCGGAATATCAAACCCGTATACCTCTTCGGTCGAACCACCTTTGTAGGTTACTGTATCGGTGGTCGGCTGCAGCAGCTCTGCACCCTCCTTCTGGGCATCTGCGGCCGTTCCGGGGAACAGATTGACAATGCTCTTGGAAACCAGCGATACATGAAGCGTCATAACACCGTTTTCAACGGTCAGGGTTCCTTTTCCGTCGCATGCTTCATTCGCGTGGAACATACTGCTGTCAGTATTGAACTCCGCTTCGTAGGTTCCGTCCTCCAGCGCTGCTGTTTTCGATGCCTCCGTTGCCGCCTCTGTGGCAGTCTCTTCGGTCGCTGTCTCTGTCTCTTCGATTGTTGTTTCTGCTGCCACGGTTGTTTCCGCTGCCGCAGTTGTTTCATTCTTCTTGGTTCCGCAGCCTGACAGCAGCAGCGCTGTCAGGGCGGAAGCACACAGGATCACTGTGAGTTTTCGTTTCATATCTGATTCTCCTATTGCTGATGTCTCAATTATTTTGCAAGCGCGTCAGCAGTATGTGCAACATAAAGCGCCTGGATAGCATCGATCTCGCCCAGGCCTGCGATCTGGCAGTCAATGCTGTCAAACTTTCCGGATGCTTCAAACTGGCTCTTCCAGGAATCGTCATCCTCACCAGCCATATCGTTGTTTGCATGATCGCCTGCTACAACCATCAGAGGACGAAGAATGATCTTCTTGTAGCCGGCAGCGGAAGCTGCCTCGATCACTGCCTCGCATGCAGTCTCCTCAGGCTCACCCTCAACGGTTCCGATGAAGACGTTCTCATAGCCAAGCTCCTTCATCTGAGTCTGCATCTGGGTATAGGAAACCTTTGCATTATGAGAGGTTCCGTGGCCCATGAATACGAATGCCACACCGTCCTCCTTTGCTGCATCCAGAGAATCAAAGCCTGCGGTCTTTACTGCTTCTGCGGTAACGGCTTCTGCAACAGCCTTCTTGTCTGCATTTACAACGGTCTCATCCTCTCCCACTTCGCCGAGCAGGGGCTCTGCGACCTTTACAGACTCGAATTTATCCTTATATGCCTCAACGGTTTCCATCAGCTCGTCATACTCTGCGCCATGCATTAAGTGCGTCGGCTGAACGACCAGATTCTTTACGCCGTTGTTTACAGCACGCTCCAGCGCCTGCTCCATGTTGTCGATGTGCTCATCGTCACGGGCCTGGATATGGTTGATGATGATCTGAGCAGTAAATGCTCTTCTTACGGACCAGTCAGGATTTGCTTCCTGAAGCGCATCCTCGATCCCCTTGATATCCTTTACACGGCTGTCATTAAAGGAGGTACCGAAGCTTACAACCAGAAGCTCATTCTCACCGATCTCGTCCTGGTTTCTGGGATCATCCTTGGAGGCATCGCCGGTATCTCTTCCGAAATAATCAGGATCTGCGTTCTCGCCCTCTACCAGCTCCTTCTGTGCATCCGTTAACGCATCCCATGCTTCCTTTGCTGCCTTGCACTGCTCATCGGTCTGGTCGTTTCTTGTCTGCACATAGATGGCATCGATCAGCTCAGCTACATGATCGGCTGCTGCCTGATCATCGTTTGCCTTTGCTTCTGTCTCTGTTTCCTGTGCCTCAGTTGTCGTCTCTGCAGCCTTTGTGGTTTCTGCTGCTGTTGTCTCGCTCTGCTTCTTTCCGCAGCCTGCCAGCACAGATGCTGTCAGAACAGAAATGCAGAGAACTGCTGTGAGTTTTCTTTTCATCTTCGTTTTCTCCTCGTATCTTTGTTTTTTTGTTTTCCGAAAAGCGGATCCTTCAGAATACAGGCCGTGATGCTGAAAAAAAATCTCAATATAAAAATCCAGCGTAAACTTCACGCTGGATTCCCCTTGTTATCGTTTTATTCGATACTGGATCAAATCCTCGTGACCCGGAACACCTTGTTCCTGTATCACAGAATGGCAGGTCTCCTGGCTTACAGTTCAAACGCATACCGCCGTCTTCCCGATGACTCAGTGACATACTGGCAGTACCCTCCTGTATACAGTGACGAGATCGCACAGGCCTTTCACCTGTTTCCCTATTCTCCGCATGGCTGCGGCACCATCTGCTTCCTTATTCCGTTTTCAGACAGATGTATTATAGCACGCATCTTAAAAAAATCAACCCTTGTTTTACCGAAAATGATAACTTCTTAACAGAATTCATCCCGGTCTCTTCACTGCACCGCATACTGTCCCGGTTCTCCCTCCGGGATCATGCTGTTCATCATCCGGCAGGCATACTCTGCTGTCTCTTCCGCCCATATCTGTCCGGAATCCTTCTTCCTTTCCTCTGCAGCGTTTTCCCGATCCAGCCGTATCGCCATTGCCTTCGGCTCCTCCAGAGCATACACCTGTGCCCAGGTGCTTTCCGGGATCACAACCAGACCGCTTCCTGCCTTCTCTGCCCCCGTTTCCGCAATTCCGACGACCTGATAAGGGATCCCGTTTACCTCGATCATTCCACCCAGCGCTTCCTTCCCGTCAAAAAGCTGTTGTCTGGCGCGCTCATTGAGCACTGCCGCACGCACGCCGTCTGTCTGGTCTTTTTCCGTCAGGCCGCGCCCCTCGATAATATAGAGATCGGCAGCCGAAAAGAAATCTTTCCCGGCGCCGATGACACTTCCGCCCTCCAAAGCCGCCGTTTTGCGCCAGACCGTATCTCCGGCCTCCCGCCAGTAAAAGGCTTCCGCCTCCGCGATCCCGTCTGTCTCCGAAAGAATCGGTTCCATCTGATCCGCCAGGTCATTTAAGCGCCTGCTTCCGGAGCCGCCGGTTTCGGATACCGCAACGCTGCACCTGATTCCGTTTTCACAGAGGGCCAGTGCCGCCGAATCCGAGCCGAACAGACCGCCGAAGGAAACGGCTGTTTTCTCCTCTCCGTTTCCATCCGGCCGGTTATTTTCTCCGGAACGGCCATTTTCGTTACTCGCCGATACCCTTCCGCCGGAATCGGCGGTCTGCTTTTTCCCGCTCTGTCGTCCCAGGAAAAAACAGAGACCTCCGATTCCGGCGATAAAAATCAGGAGCCCAAGCCCTGCGATCATTCGTTTGTTCTTCATGACTCCTCCTTTTAAAAATGCTCCGTCATCCTACGCTCCGGCACACTCTGCTTTCATTCTGTCGTCTCCGGTATGCTCTGCTTTCATTCTGTCGTCTCCGGCACGGCCTCTGTCAGCGGCTCCGCCGTCTCTGTGGTTTCCTCCGGCCCGATCTCCATCTCTGTTCCGTAAACGATCCGTGCCTTTGCCCCGGTCTTTACCCCATCCGCTCCCGGCTCTGCCAGATAATCGGTTTCCGCCAGGCCGGAACAGATCTCGAGCTTTGTTCCGAGAATGGTTCTTCCGGTCTCCACTGCCCGTTTTTCCAGCCGTTCATCTGCTCCCATAACATAGGCAAAGGCCTGCCCATGCTCATAAAAGATCATTTCTGCGGGAATCACCAGAGTCCCCGATTTTTCTTCCCCGGACGGAAACAAAACACTGACCGGTTCGCCCGCGCGGAGAACCTGTTTTGCTGCCGATGCCCGGAAACGGTAGCAGCTCATAGCCGGATTTCCGCTGCTGCTTTCCGTCTCCTCCGGCTCTCTCGAAACGGAAGAAAGCTCCGCCTCCAGAGAAACCAGCTTTCCGTCCCGCTCCAGAAGGACCGTCACCGCTTCTCCTCCGAAAACGTTCTCAAACAGCGCTTCTCCGAGAAGTCCCTCGATATGGACACCCTCTGCTCCCTGAAAGGTCAGCACCGGCTGTCCGAAATGAGCGGCCTCCTCCGGTGTCCGGACCTCCGATGCCGTTCCTGCCTGTGAAGCAGTCACCGTACACGCCGCGATTTCCTTTTCCAGTGCCTTTAAGGCCGCCTCTTTTTTCCGAATTGCCAGCTCCAGCTTTTCATATTCCAGAAGCCGGTCGCTTAACAGCTTTGCCAGCTCTTCCTTTGTATAACCCTTCGGTTCCTCCAGACCGCCTAAAGCCTCCTCAAGCTGTCCGTCATCAAACACTCCGTCAAAATCCGGGATTTCCGGTTCCTCCGGCTGAGGCAGTGTTTCCCTGCCGGACTGGGCGGGTTCGGTCTCCTCCGATTTTGCCGGCCCTGTCTCTTCTCCCGATTGAGACGGATCACTTTCCTCCGGCTTCGTCGGCTCCTTCTCTTCTCCCGGCTGAGAGGGATTACTTTCCTCCGGCTTCATCGGCTCCTTCTCCTCTTCCGGCTTCGTCGTCTCCTTCTCCTCCTCCGGCTGAGAGGGATCGGTCTCTCCCTTTACGGCTTCTTCATATGCTTTCCCGTCAAACTTCCAGATAAGTAACGGTGCATCCAGCGTCTCCTCATTTTCCACGATCACAAACTGCCCGCATTTTTCCAGCCTCATAAGAGACACCAGGACTGCCGCCTCCACCTCGCCTCCACGTTTCAGATAATAGGAACAGGGATCCTCCGCCGTTCCCCTTCCCTGAAAGGGAATGCTCTCCGCCGTGATCCGCTCATAAACCACAGGTACTTCCTCCCGGCCCCGAATCGTTTCAGGATCGGTTTTCTGATTCTCTTCCTGATTGATTTTCAGATCGGTTTCAGGACCGGCTTCACGATTTGTTTCCGTCTCATAGCTTACGGTAAACAGGTTGGAATCCATCCCACGACCAAGCCCGTCCATGACCGGCCTCGTCTGCTTCAGGGTCAGAATATAGGCCGCCAGCCGCCCCAGATAGATCTCCTCGTTTTTCCGGGTGAGCTCCGTCCGGTTCCATTCCTCCTGAAGCCCTGAACTGTCATAGCGAAGAAGTGCCTCCCCGGCTGCCACCGACTGTCCGGCGCATACATACACCTCTGCCACCGGACGCTCCTGCGTCTCATAATAGGACTTTACCATCCCAGAAACTGCCTTCGCCTCCACGGTCTTTGCCGATGACCACTGTCTGTCCCGAAGCGCTTCCACCGAGCAGACAGGCACTGCCGTCTCCTTGGGGATTTTCCGAAAAAACAGAAGACCGCTTATGATTCCAAGGAGCAGGACTGCGAAAAACAGGAGGCCAAAAAGGATCCTCCGCTTCCATGCTTTCATGACGTTCATGCTCAGCCCTCCTCTCCGAAATCCGCCTGCTGTCCCTCCCGGAGATTTGCGCCCGGCCATGCCACATAATCCGTTATGGAAAGGCCGCCGGTGATCTCACAGGCACTGTGCCGGTCATTATATGCACCAAGGGTCACTGTACGCTTTTCCAGCCGCCCGTCCCGGCCTGCTGCCCAGACCCAGGGGGATCCGTCCAGATCAGAAATGTAGCCCTCCGGAAGAAGAATGATTTCTGTGACAGACAAGGGCTCAGAGGGCTTCTCCGCAGAACTGTTTTGACTGTCTAAAACAGAGCCTGCTTCGTTTTTTAGCTCTGCATAAACATGCTGTCCCGGGAAAAACTGCTCCGCCCCCTCCAGAACCGCATGAACCTGATACTCGGATAAACCGCCGTTTTCCTGAGGATTTCCTGTCTCCACCCTGCTGACAATTCCCTCGCAGCCGCTTTCCCCCTTCCGGTCTGTGACTGTGACTGCCGCGCCGCCGGAAAAGGACTTCACTTCCTCCTCACTGACCGAAAACGTCAGCTCATAGGTACCCTCCGAAACAAGCGTCAGGCTCTTTCCGTCCTCCCCCACCGCCGTAATGATCCCGGCACAGGGGGCCGTCACCTGGGTCTGAGAAAGCTTCTGCTCCAGGACTGCAATCTCCCGCTCCTTACTGCGAATCTCAAAGGACGCCTGCTCCGACTGGGCTTTCAGCTCCAGGAGCTGAAGCTCCAGACTCTCCCGTTCCTCCTTCGTCTGAGCCTCTCTCCGACTCTTTTCCAGAGACCTCCGCTGCGTTTCCAGAGAGGAGGCATTCAGCTCTGCCTGCTCCTTCGAAAGGATCAGCTCCTCCCGTTCCAGAGACAGATTTGTATTATCGTAAATCGCCAGTACCGCCCCGGCTTCCACACGAGAACCCGGCTCCACAAGGAGTCCTCCGGTCTCCCGTCCCTCATCCAGCCGGATCTCTACCGTTTCCATAGGGAGCACCATGCCTAAAAACCGGTTCCGCACATCCAGCTTATCCAGACAGCCCGTAACCGCCGCCACTGACTGCACCGGAACAGCCGCACTCTCCGCGGTCTGCTGCGCTGCCGGATTTTTCAGAAGAATCCCGATCCCGGCTCCCAGAAGGAACAGCAGGATCAGCCCGAACACCAGCCATTTCTTTTTGATCTTCATGATACACTCCCCTCCTCATAGGTCTGAAAATAGAACCACAGCCCAATTCCCAGCGCCGCGCCCCAGTAAAGAAGCCGTCCTGCCGTGATCCGATACATATCCGCCCCGGTCATCATGGGAAGAAAGGAAAACGCCGGCTCTCCCATGAGCCCCATCAGATACAGAAATACCGGGAGCAGAAGGATCAGCAGAGAAATCAGGATCGTATGGATCATGTTCCCCGTCCTCGCCGACAGCCAGAGGATCAGTCCTGCAGCCGCCAGCATACCGAGATATCTGGAAAGCCCCACCAGAGCCAGATAGGCCCAGAGCGGTACATTGAACGGAACTGCCGACAGCTCCGAAAGGCTCCGAAGCGGTGCCGTAAGCCCGGATCTCCCATAGGCATGGAACACCGTCAGATACCGGGGCAGATAAGCGATCACATAAGCCGCCGTCCCGTAAATGGCACCGGATAAGAATTTCCCGGCGCAGACACCGCTCCGCCCGCGAAGATACGCATGCTGGAGCTGGATCATTCCGGAGCTTTTCTCTACAGAAAAAACGGCCGCCAGCCCAAGCACCAGGAAAAAGCAAAGCTTTCCGGCGTTCATGACATCCTCCCGCCGTCCCATCTGGTTAAAAAGCGCATCCCAGCCACTGTCATAAAACAGCTCTGCCCGATCACCCTCACGGGTCATAGAAAGCACATATTCATACTGGCCTGCCGCCCGCTCAAAGCCGATCTGTCCTCTGGTCTTTGCCTGATAAAGGGCTGCCGCGTCCTGATAATCCATATAGGAAAGCTTTCCCGCCGCATAGTCCTTCGTCTGCTGCTCCATCTCCTTCGCCAGTTCTTCAAACCGGTCATATTCCTCCTGGTAAAGAACCGCCGTCTCCGGAAGCGTTTTCCCCTCTGCCTTTGTGACATAATACCGGTAAAAATTTTCATCGGCATCCGTATAGATCCGGAAATCCCGATAGCTGTTCCACTGGATCAGGGCGAACAGCACCAGCAGAATCCAGGCGTGCTCCATGAAAAAAATCTTGAATCCTTCCTTTCCGAACAGCCCCACCCGGATCCGAAGCTTCCGTCTCCGCCGCTTTTTTCCACGCCGCTTAAAAAGGGCAAGAAGCCTGCTCTCACGGCTCAGGGCCGAGGTCTCCGTCACGAACCGGCGGAGTGCAAAAAATACCGAGAGCCCAAAGACCAGCAGCGCAGTTCCCATGCAGACCGGAACGATATTGACCGGATAACCGGCAATATTCATATTCAGATAATCGGCAAAAAACCATCCTGTATCCGCCAGGCAGACCAGATTCAGGATCTTTAACGGGCTCAGCCAGGAATGGATCCCGATGGTCAGGTACAGAAGAAATTCCAGCGCCAGCACGCCGCCCATGGCAAGACAGGCACTCAGCGCATTTTTAAACACAGTCCCCAGACAGAAGATCAGCGCTCCGTACACAAGCGCCGCCCCCACCTTTGCCAGTAAGAATCCCGCCAGATACTGTCCGGCCGTCATGGCATAGGGCGAAGTTAAAAAGCCCCGCAGGCTCTGAACCGGCCGGCTTAAATCTCCCAGTCCCAGCGTTTTTTCTGCAAGGAGAAAATCCATTCCATAAAACAGAACCGTCCCGGCCGCCGCCAGACATAACATCAGAGCAAGCTTCGCTGCGATGGTATCGAGATAGCCCCGCTTCATGGGCTTGATCAGCAGAAGCGTCCCATCCTCCCGTTCACCGATCAGCATGGACAGCCCCAGGACCACAAACAGACAGAGCAGAAGAAGATCCGTGATCCTCGAGCCGGTTGCTAAGAGCATGCCCTCCGAATCCTCCGCCGGAAGCACCGTTCCCTTTAAATGCTCATAGACCGGCGGCGTTTTCTCGATATTCCGATAAGAAAACGTCCCCGGCTTTCCAAACAGCGAGGAAGAGGTCATGATCTTCGCCTCCTCACCGATCCGGTTCAGGTAATCCTCATAATGGGCCACTGCCGAAACCTGCTCCAGGATCTCCGACAGCAGATGCTGTTCATTGTAAAAGCTTCTCAGATACCGGAGGCTGCTTTCCTCAATGTCCAGATCGGGATAGCGGCTTAAAATTTCCCGGTTCCGTTCCTTAAAGGCCGCCCGGTCCTCCTCATTCCAGGCCTCCGCATTGTCTGCCCACTCCCGCCAGACCGCTACTGCCTTTAAATAGTCCAGCCGCTCCGAAAGCCACACCTCCGCCTCCGGCGCCGTCATGCCCGAAAGATCGTCATACACCCGCCCTACGTCGGTTTTCTTATAATACCAGCCCACCCTTGTCCGGCTTTCCCGATAAACCATGAGCCCGTTAAACAGAAACAGAAACAGGATCAGCGCAGGGATCAGCCGTCTGGAAAACAGCTTTTTGCCCTCATAAATGAACAGTTTCCCCATAGGCGCCTCCTACTCCTTGAAATAGTACAGATACACGTCCTCCAGTCCCGGCCGCACCGCACTGTGGGGAAGCCCCTCCGGCTCATGCTCCGAGATCAGGCGGACAAACAGCGTTTCCCCCTCTCTGGATATGTTCCCCAGAAGAAAATCCTCCCGTTTTTCGATGGCACCAAGCTCGCTTTCCGGAATCCGGATCTCCCAGACCTGCCCCGCCAGAGACGCCGTCAGCTCCTCTCTGGTGGAATCCGCCAGAAGCTCGCCCTCACGGATCAGCAGGATCCGGTTGGCCGCCGATTCCACGTCTGTCACCACATGGGTGGCGATCAGAACGATCTTTCCCGCCGAGATTTCCGCGATCAGATTCCGGATCGCGATCCGCTGCTTTGGATCCAGCCCCGCCGTCGGCTCGTCCAGCACCAGGATCTTCGGATCCGCCAGAACGGCCTGTGCGATCAGAAGCCGCTGCTTCATGCCGCCGGAAAAGGATCGGATCTTATCTCCCGCCACCTCCGAAAGCCCCACCTGCTCCAGCACCTTCGGAATCCGTTCCCGCGCCTCCGCCTTCTTCATATCCCGAAGCGCCGCCACATAGGACAGAAAGCCCACCGCCGTGAAATTCGGATAAAGGGCCTGCTGCTGTGGCATATAGCCCAGAACTGCCCGGAACTCCCGCCCCAGCTTCCCGATCTCCTCTCCGTTATAACGGATCTCGCCGGAGGTTGCCTTCAAATTTCCCGTCAGAATGTTCATAAAGGTGCTTTTTCCGGCCCCGTTTGGTCCGAGAAATCCATAAACACCCTCCGACAGCACCGCATTGATTCCCTTTAACGCCTGCTTCTTTCCGTAATTCTTAACCAGCGAACAAATCTCCAGCTTCATAATGCCCTCCCTGGGATGTACGTTCAATTACTCCGCCTTCAGTTTTTCCCATGTTGTCTTTCCGGCCAGATAGTCTTTCTCGGACATGACTGCTATTCCATCCGCATCCCTGCCAATTAGCATTTCCCCTCGGCTTTTACACGGTACAAAAGTTTCTTCACTTTTTACCTGCCGAATCAATTCAAATGCTTTTTTTTGCTCTTCATACAAATAAATTCGACTTTCCAATCCTTTTTCGTCATACGCAATCGCTGATTTTATTTCATCAGACCAGAAAATATCTCCTACCGCCTCCTCCATTTCTATACTTGCTTCTGTTTTATGTTTCATATCTACTTCTTTAAGTTCATACTTTCCATTTTCCTGTATTTGAAAAACAATTCCATTATCTGTTCCTGCCGCTTGAACTATAACTCCACTATTCTGAATAATCTGTTCTTCTCCACTTTCCAAATCTTTTGCTTTCACCATGCATCCCTGATCATTCCATTCTGTATAAAGTAATTTCCCTTCTACCATTCCATAAATACAATAAGATGGTCTTGTATTTTCTTTTTCCTCACAAAAAACAGTCTCTTCTCCTGTTTCCAGATTGAATCGATAAATACCGCTGATTACCTTTCCGGTCCACTCATATGTTTTTTCATCTAAAACATCCTCACATGTAGCAATCAGACAGCTTCCTTCCGAAAAAATTACTTTACTGGCAGCAAACGTCCCGCCATGATGGGCAAACTCTCCAATTTTCTTTTCCCCTGCCCCATCTAAATCGCAGGAATAAAAGGCCCGTTCACCTTCTTCACCTTCACAAAAATAATACCATCGCTCCTTATATCTCCCAATAAAATCTGCCTTTTCAGCCAAATAAACAGCCTCACATTCTTCTGTTTTATGCTCACAATTGGGTTCCGCACATAATGGCCTGTATTTTCGAGTCTGATAATCATAATATTCCATTTTTCCGGAATCTGGGTTTTTATACAAAAATCCTGATTCCATATAACACATATTTACCTGCCATTCCGAATCATCTGTTTGTTTTTCATCTCTTTTTTCTTCCACCACCTTTTTCGTTCCGCATCCGAAATTTCCGAGCAGAGCGAACACGGCTATCCATATCACAGTTCTTCTTTTCATATACGCTCTCCTCCCATTCCCGTTACCAATCCGACAACTGTCTATTCATTTCTTCCACAATACTTTCTATTCCTGCTTTATCAGCTTCTTCCCGTGCCTTTTCCAGATCTGTCTGCAGATCCTTTGTTTTTCCATACAATAGCTGATTCTTCATCGATATGGTATTTAACTCTTGAATCGTTTCTCCTATCTGCTCCATATTAAAGTGAAATCCAGCTAATTTAGAAAGTTCCGCATTTTCCATTGCCTCCCATAATCTCTGCTGCTTATCAGCAATATCATTCTGGCCTGGATACACGAGAAACGGATTTCCAAATGCTTCCTGCAAAAACATTCCCGTTTCGGCGTAATCATCCGTATATATTGCAAATCCATCTTTATTTGTATAACTTACTCCCTCTTCTCCATATACGATCGCATTGGATAGCTCTGAATCAGAATAAATTGCTGCAAGTACTTCTGCTGCCTTTTCTTTATTCCCACTGTTTGCAGATACAGCATTTTTCATTCCTGATCCATTTAATGGGTTCTTGAGTTCCGGCATTTCTACCGCATACAGCTCACACTCTTCCGGTATTCCATATGCAGCCCGAATTGCTTCGACCGTAGCTTCTGAACTGTAAGAATATCCTCCTACCATCAAAAACTCTCCATTTTCCAGCTTCTCCCAATAATCTTTTTCATCTGCCAGCGCACCGGCTAAATAAATCTGATTTATATCCTTTAACCAGTTTTCATACATTGGCTCCTGCAAAATATTTACAGCCTTTATATTCTCGTCCGTACTAACTTCCACAAAATTACATACTGTATATTCATAATTCGCCGCAAAATGATAATACGGAAGGGACACACCTGCTATAAACGCTTCATTCCCCGCAGCCTCCTCTTCTTTCTGCGCTTTTAAAAGAATTTTTTTCAATGTTTGTATAGATAACTCTTCTTTTCCTATTCCATATTTTTGACCGTACTCAGCCTTAATTACTGCATAATAATTTAAATTTGTGTACGGCGTTAAAACTCCGTAAATCTTACCGCCATCTTTCATGGTTTCCCAAAGTTTTTCCGGATAACTTTCATAAAGTGCTTTTCCAATATCTGTTTTATTGATGCAATAATCCAACGGTTCCAGCATCTTGTTCTGAATCATCATTGCATACACATCATACGCTCCCCAGATTCCAGGACAATTTACCAGATCAATGTTCTCCTGTTTTATAAATTCCATGTAAGCATCAAAATTCTCCGCATATGTTTTTTCATAATCCATGGAGAAATTCATAAATTTTATTTCATATGGATAATTCTTTTTCTCCAGATTCTTATTTAACGCCTGCTCTGCAACAGAATAATCGTATGGAGAATCAAATACTGCCCAGGAAAGGGTAATTATTTTTGTGCTGCTTTTATATATTTTAACCATCACAAACAGTCCAGCAATAAGCATTCCCAATATAAACAATCCGCACTTTTTTCTCATCTGCTCCACCTCCTGTTTCTTCCAGTATGACACAGCCTCCTCTAAAAATCACGTTACGATTCCGTAAGGTTTTCTCCCTAGATCACTCTGCCTTTCGTTCTTCCCAGCTTCCGCTTCCTTTCAGAAATTCCTCCCGCGGCATAACCGCCAGCGCCTGTGTCTCGTCATTGCATGGCCGTCCCACCACCTGTTTCTCTGTCACAGCAATCGGAATCACTGCACTGTCCCCGGTTTCCATCCGGATTTTCTCACAGGCTCCGTCTTCCTGAATCCGGTAAATGCTCCACGAGGTTTCTGCTTTCGTCTCTTCCGGCATACTCATAAGCAGCTCCCCGCCGTCCGCACAGAATACCGGCCCGGCGCTCAGTCCCTCCATGACGGTTTTTTCCTCCATGGAATCCATGTCGATCAGTTTCACTGTATATGATCCATTTTCACGGACTGCACAAAGCAGCCGGCTTCCATCCATATTTTTCAGATTCCCTGCCAGTACCTCCTGTCCCTGAAACAGCCCGTCTGTTTCACCCGTGTCCAGATGATACACACCGGCCCGATACCCAAACTGCTCCTTTTCTCCGTAAACAAGCAGCTTTCCATATATCCCGTACAATTCATAGGCCATATCATCACTCTCTGTCTCCGAAAGCAAAGGCTCCGCCTTTCCGTTTTCCAGATTGATCCGATAGATCCCGCTTCGATATATAACTTCATTTTTTGTTTCATCCAGCACAAGGTCCCAGGTCAGTGTAATACAGCTGTTCGCTTCATAAACTGCTTTCCATCCAAGCCGATGCGGGAATGCTCCAACCGTCACCTCGCCGGATCCGTCCAGCTCGCAGCGCCGGAAGCTTCCTGTCCCATCTGCCTCCGTCACATGGTAGTACCAGTTCCCTCCGCACCGTCCGATCTGCTCTGCATTCTGCCCCAGATAAACAGCCATACATTCCTCGTCCTGATGGAGGCAGTTTGCCTTTGCACATAACGGCAGATATGCTCCTGTCTCATAATCATAATATTCGACTCTGCCGATCCCATCCGCTCCGCCTTTTGCTCTCTGGTACAGCAGTCCCTCCGATGTATAACACCAGTCCATCAGGCTTACGGAATCATCAGCCACCGTTTCCGTGGTTTCTTTTTTGCATCCGCCCAGTCCCAGGAGGATTCCAAAAACCAGGAAAAAAATTCCCCATTGCCTTCCATGTCCGATCCTTTTCACTGCGTCTCTCCATCCCTGTTTCAAATCGTCTTAATTGTGTGAAACAATTTATACTATTGCAATAGTAGTCTTTGATAAAAAGAAAAGAAATCACGATTGGTTTCTTACAAAAAGTATACTATATCCGGTCGGAAATCTCAACCGATTTCTGAATATTATTGCTGTCTATTATTGCTGTCAGATAAACGCTGACACTTTCTTTCATACAGAATCACATCACGCCGAGCGGCATATTGCGGCTCCGAAGATTACCTTTCGCAGCTCCACCCAGGCCAGCCAACCGGCACAATTAAAAGTTGCCTCTGTCTGGCCTGGCAGTGGATCCGCGAAAAATGCAACTCATTCATCATTTCCTGCTTTGTTTTTTGTTTCTGTTATGTACCGTTATGCTATTTTTCAGGCTTTATTCCTTTGTCTCAGGAACCGTTGTTTAACGTACATCCGGCTTCTTCGCAGATCTGCTTCATTTCCTCCCGACTCTTTTTCAGCATTTCCGCACCAGCTTCCACCGAAATCGTTCCATTCTGAATCAACTGAACGATGATCTGCGTTTGTCCTTGCTGGATCCCGGTCTGAATTCCCTGTTGGATTCCATTTTTTCTGTTTTTGCAGGGAATCCTAATTTTAATACTCCAGCACCGTCCAGTTACTCTTCCCAGCCAGATAATCCTCCAGACTGATTGTTGCCATTTTGAATACCGTTTCTCCATCCAAGTCCAGTTCGCCGTAAATCATACCATTGTTTACTGCCATAACCTCCAGACAATTTCCCTCTTCATCCTCCCGGATCAGTTTTTGCTTTCCATCCGCGCCATACTGATATGTTCGATATTTGATCCCACTGTCCGATTTTTCCGCTTCTGTGATCAGCTTCAGATCACGGCTCCAGTACAGCCTCGCGCCCCGCTCCAATCCTGTCCGGATTTCATTCACTTCTCCTGTTTCCAGATTAAACTCCACGATGCTTCGTGTATCATTTTCCAGAAGATTGCCTGCCAAAAGCCCGTCATGGAAACTGTTTACCGGTGTCAGGAACCGCTTACCCATGGGATGACTGATCTCCTTTGTTCCCAGATCCAGCATTCCCATCACACTGGAATTCTCATCTGACTGCCGATACAACAATTTGTCTTCATATTTTCCAATCAGTTCCATATGAACATCCGCTTCTGCCGGAACGAGTACCTGTTCGGTCTTCGTATCAAACTGATACTGATAAATCCCGCTGTTCCAGTGCTCTGGATACCATTCCCCCACCGGCTGCTCCGTTCCCAGATCCACATCCTCCGCTGTATATACACAGGAATGATCTGTGTACAGCGCCCGCGTTCCGACTGAACCATAATTATTATGAGGGAAATCCCCTTCCCTCTTTTCTCCGCTTCCATCCATGCTGCAGCTGTAAAACGCCAGACTGCCATCCTCCTCGTTCATCAGATAATACCAGCGATCCCCGCACTGCCCCAGAAGCTCCGCCTTATTCAGATGAACTGCACTGCAGGTGTCATCCTTATGGAGGCAATTTGCTCTGCCGCACAGAGGAAAATAACTTTGCGACAGGGCATCATAATATTCCGCCTTTCCATTCCGCGGCGGATTCGGATTGCGGTAAAGAACACCATCTGCTGTAAATGTCCAGTTCAAAAAACCCCAAGAATCCCGTTCCCTGCTTTCCGATACCGATGTCTTTTTCCCGCATCCGCTTAAAGCAATCAGAGCTGCCGCTGCACCCAAAAGACCTGTTCTCCAATATTTTTTCATACAGCACCCTTTTCTATTTTCCAACACTTAGTCGATTTCCAATCCCAGCACCTACTGATTCACCGTACACAAAAACTGAAAGTCTCTTGATCCGTCCATAAATGCTTTTGCAGGGATCAGATAATGCCCTTCCGCCTCTCCTTCCCCATACCATCCGATCAGAAGCTCCTCTCCGTCTGCCTCAACGGCAAGCTCTGTTAAAAAATCTTCCTCTGTATCAGATTTCTGAAGTTCCCGGTCTTCCCCGGTGTCCCATTCGTAGAAATGCCAGCGTCCGGTTTTATATTCGGAATCACAGACTCTGTGCAAAAATCCATCCTTCATCATCAGCCCCCGCCCCGGATTTTCGCAGGAACACAGCTTTTCCGTTTCTCCGTTATCCAGCCGATAGCTCCAGAATCCATTCTCCTGCGCACCATTGATCCGGCTGTATATCATCCTTCCGTATCCCCAGGCACCGGCAGAACTGTTTTCCTCATTTTCCAGCCGGGTAATACTCTTCGTTTCCATGTCCAGCGCATAATATCCATCGGAAAATCCTTCTGTTATGTTTCTTCCGTACAGATAAAGATATGCTGTTCCGTTTTCTGCATGCTCGAAATTGATCAATGCAATGCCATCCGTTCCAAAGGTCTGCGTCAGTATCGTTTCTGTTTCCCCGGTCTGCAGATCCACCGAGAACACGTCATTGCTCCCATCGTAATGGCCATCCTCCTGAACCGTGGCCCGTTCTCCGATCATATAAGCTTTTCCATGATATAAAATGGCATTCAGCGGATTGATCACATCATAGGATACCTCTGTCAGCACTTTCTCGTTTTCCCCGTTCTGATCCGCCCTGCAATATTCCCATGCGTCCGCGCTCCCGTTCAGCTTCATATAGTACAGCCCGTTTTCGTAAAGGACCGGAAGGATTGCCCGATCTTCAAACAGCTTTGCCGTACAGTCCCGTGAATCATGACGGCAATTAGGACGGGCGCAGAACGGCACCGCTTCCTTTGCACCATAATCATACAGGTACAGCATATCGGTATTTCCACAGAACAGTACACCATAATCGGTCACACAAGAAAACCCATTTGACCGGATTCCATCTTTCTCCGTTTTTTCGGATGTCCGAACCGTCTGCTTTGCGCCTCCGCATCCGCTGATCAGGAATAGCGCTGCCAGAATCATTGCTGTTATTTGTTTCCGTCTTCCCATGTCTCCTCCTGCTCGTTCAGCTGACTCTCCAGCAGCTTTCGGATTGCTTCCGTTTCTGTGCCGGAAATCCGTTCCCTTACTTCCTGAATATCACGCTCCAGGTCATCCGTCAATCCGTCCTGCCATTCCTCATATCCATACGCCTTCTGCAGTTTTGCAGTTTCCTCCTGCACAGGAGCGGTATCGATCCAGCGATCCAGAAAGATGGATTTCGGAAGTGTAGCATAATATGCCATCAGGATTTCCCGTTTCTGCTCGGTCTCTCGTTCAGACGGTAGACACAAAATATGATTGCTCATGCTTTTTGTTGTCACACCGCCCGATTCTGTAATTCCCCGATCGACCACCGCTTTTCCGTTTTCCAGATGATATTCTATTCCCTCTCTTCCGTAAACCAGATAATTTACAAGCTCCTCATCGGAAAAAGCCGCCGCCAGAACCTGAAAAGCTTCCTCCTGATGTTCCGACGATCTGTGAATACCGGTTGTATTTCCGGAAAGGAACAGCGGATAATCCTCCACATGAAAAACCTGATACTGATCCGGATCTAATCCCATTTCTGCCGAAGCAGCCTGCATTGCGGTTTCCGCACTGTAGCTTCCGACACTGTACCCGAACAGATTTGGATCCGTAAGGCTGATCCCGTCCCAGATTCCCTTTTCATGATACGACTGATATTCCTTTAACATCTGAAGGTACGCCGGATTGTCCAGTCGCAGACTGACTTCATAGTTTCCATTCATCTTTCCGGCTAAAAACCAGGACGCCCCAGGAATCACTTCATATCCCTCCGGTGCAGTCAGTGATCCGTACTGAATCTTATACACTCTGCCATTCTTCTCCGAATATACTTCTGCTAACGCAAGAATCTCCGATTTTGGTAGTTCTGTTTTATCCGAAATTCCAAGAGCTTCGGCCATTGTTTTCTTCATCACAAAATACTCGGAAAAAGTAAGCTCTCCAAAGCTGGGAATCCCATAAATTTTCCTTTCATATCGAACCGTTTCCCAGATAGCCTCCGGATATGCCTCTTTCAGTTTCTTCCCGTCTGCTGTTTCCATAAACGGAGTCAGGTCTTTATAGATTCCGTTCCGAATATAATCCGGATAACACCACACATCCTCTGTTCGCCCGAAATCCGTAAGAATATCGCTCTGCTTCGTCTGCCCGGCAAATCCGTTTCTGCAGATGGTTCCGAAGGATTCCTCCCCCGCTGCCTGCCAGTCAACCGAAACCGCCTGAAACTGCACCTCTGCACAGATTCCCTTTTCCTTTAAAAGCGCATTAAATCCATCCTGCCACTCTTTGGAAAAAGAATCCTCACAGTCCGAAAACACACTCCAGGTCAGAGAAACCGGCTCCTTCTCTTTCTCCCCGCAGCCGGTTATTCCGAACATAACTCCCAGAAACAGCAGCCCTGTCATCAGCCGTTTTTTCATATGTACCTCCTCACTTCTGTTCCCGCAGTTGTCCGGAAAACTCCTGCTCCAGTCCCTTCAGATTGATATCAGAAAGCTGTTCTTCCATCTGTACCATGCTTTCCTTTATTCCCATTCCATCTGCTGCCGCTCCCAAAAACCATCCGTTTTCACTGACAACCCGGCTCATTTCTTTTATTTCTGTCTTGTATGCGTCATAATCAAACCATACTCCACATAATATGGATTTCTGACACTGTTCATAATAGTCCCTTAAAACGGTCTGTTTTGATTCATCCTCCCCCGCTTCCGGCGTCAGCAGCAGATGATTTGTCATACACCTGGTATCGATCTGACTGTTTTCCGTTACCGGCCGCACCGTCACAATAAATCCATTCTCTCTCCGATATTCTCTTCCTTCCTGTCCATATGCCAGATATTCTGCAATCTCCGGATCACTGAAGGCCGCCTGCAGGACCGCGAATGCAGCTTTCTTTTCCTTCGATCCGGACCAAATCCCAGTCACTGTGCCTCTTTGCCGAAATGGCAGATCCCGATGCTTCACTGCAAGATACTCTTCTGGATCTGTACCATACATTTCACATACCGTCCGAACAGCCGCCTCCGGACTGTAGGAGCGCACATATGTCCCAAAAAGCTGATTCCTTGCCGGATCGAATCTGTACTTCCAGTAATCCTCTTTCTCATAACTGTCATACGCCTCAATCCGCTCCTGAATCACCGGATTTTCCATCATGGAATCCACCTGAAACTCCCCTCCGTTGTTCCATGCTGCCAGAAGCTCACTCTCCCACATGGTTTCAAATTCTTCCGGGAGGATCAGCTCTCCACCCGGAACCTGATACAGAATCCCCTGCTCCTCCGAAAACCGCCTGGCCAGCCCCAGAAGCTCCAGATCTCCGATCGAATCTTCTTCTGTCAGCCCATAGGCATCTGCGGCGTCCTTTCGCAGTACCCCGTAGGAACGGTCATAAATCCCATACCGCGATGGAACACCATAAATCGTTCCGTTCGCTTTCATCGCCTCCCAGAAAATCTCCGGATAACTTTCCCGAAGCGCCGTTCCCGTTTCCAGATATGGTGTCAGCGGTTCATACAACCCTTTTCGAATAAAATTTCCATAATATTGATAAAATCCAAAAACACCAAGATCTGTAAACAGGTCGCACCCGTCCACTCGCTCGGCAAACAATTCTCCATATTCCTGATAGCTCCCGATCGGAAGCCCCTCCGCCCTCCGGTCAACAATCACCGGACAGAACTCCACCTCCGCCGAAATGCCTTTCGCCTTCAGCAGTTCATTAAATCCGTTCTGCCATTCCTCCGGGAACGAATCCTCCTGATTGGTAAAAACTCCCCATACAATATGGGAGACGGCAGACTCTTTCGAAGATTGTGCTCCGCAGCCTGCCAACAGCACTGCCAGAAGCATAAGTATCATCATACTGATCTGTGTTTTCTTCATCCTGCCGCCTCCCATATAAAATTTTTATTTCTTTTCTCCCTCTCCCAGGACTTCCCCATGATACGGCCCTGCGATTTCCTCCCCTACATCGCCTTTCTCATTCTGTCCGGACAGCTTCACACTGAAATCAGCGGAGAACTCCACCTGGCCGTCCGCATTTTTTCTGGCTTCGGTGGACACATCCTGTGCCATATAAGTGATCCCTGTTCCTGCATTGAAATATTCCACAGAGAACATCGAATCCCCATATTCCTGAACCTCTCCGGTTTTATTTAAGAACTGAAATTCTCCGGTTATGCTGAAAACCATATCAAAGGACTTTCCTTTAAACAGCTCCTTCGCCTGCCCCATTACATAAAAATCCTCTGTTATCGTTCTGGCTGTCAGCTCAGAGGACTTCTCCTGATCCTCTGTCTGCTCCATCCACTTGATATATTTCAGATCATTCGCCGCTGCATCCGCTATGGTTTCATAATCCTTTTCCGCATAAGCCGACTGATACTGTTCATAAAAGTCATCCGTTATATCCTTTCCATCCTTATCAATCGCCCGATACTCTCCCTTTGAGGTCTCAAAAAAATGTTCGCAGACATCAACCAGCTTTTCAGAAACCTCCTTCTTTTCTTCCGTTTTTACCGCTTTGCCGCAGCCCGACACCAGACTAACCGCCAGCAAACCCGCCAACAATTTTATGATCGCTTTCTTCATGCCCTGCCCTCCTCGTCCGTTATAATAGCCTGAATGATTTCAAAGCTATCGTTTCATCCCTTTCTTTTAATACTCTAATAGTTTCCAGTTGGTTTTTCCCGCCAGGTAATCCTCCAAGTTGATAATTGCAAGATGAAACTGTTCTTCTTCATCCCCAATGTCTCCAACGTATCCAATTACTATTCCATCCTTTACCATAAGAACTTCCATCTCATGATATACATCCCCTTCCCGAAAAAGAGTACACCCCTTATTTTCCTGATACTGATAAGTTTCCTTATGCCAATCCCGAAATTCCGATGTTTCTGCGGTTTGGATCTGCTTTAACGTTTCTCCCCAATAAATCTTCGGATTATTCGTTAATCCGCCCAATATTTCCCTGCTGCTTCCATTCTGCAAGTCAAACGCTGTTACGGTACACCCCTGCGCCTCCACAACTGTACCAATCAGATAATTACCGTCAATAACCATATCTCCAAAAGTCTCTTTCTCTCCGATTGGCTCCGTTATCTCCTTACTGTCTAAATCAATCATTTTTGTTTTTTTGCCGATTTTTCCTGTCCATTCTCTGTAGATTAACTGATTTTCATAATTTCCAATGATTTCATAAACCGGAAGTTCTGCTTGAATTTGGGGGCAGATTTCCTCCGCCTTTCCGGAATCAAGCCAAAAGCGATAAATTCCACTGGCAAAATATGTTTCGTCCGTTTTCTCCTCATATACGAGATCCCATGAAGTGAAAATTATGGAATCACTTTGGCAAATAGTAATTCCATCACTATCAATCCTATATGGAAATTCTCCTATTTTCCTTTCATTGGTTCCATCCAGATCACAGGAATAAAAAGCCCTTTCGCCATTATCTCCATCAAGCTGATAGTACCACTTATCTTTCCCTCTCCCGATCCATCCATTCCGTGCCAGCTTAACCGCAGTACAATTTAAATCTTTATCCTGATGTCGACAATTTGCCTTCCCGCACAACGGGAAATATTTCTTTGATTCATAATCATAAAATTCTGCTTTTCCGGTACGTGGATTACAATATAACAATCCATCAGCAGTATAAGTGTAATTATATTTTTGTATTGAACCGAACTGACCAGTCATTTTTTTCTGACCACAGCCATTTAAAACTATCATCAAAATAGTACACCATACATATATTCCTATTTTCTTATTCATTTTGTTTCCTTTATTTTTATAAAGGGATAGGCACTGCCTATCCCCTTTTCTTAAATGTATAAAGTAAATTCTTTTCCTACTATCCCATGAGAACTCCACGCTGAAATTACAGAACCCTCAACAGTCTTTCTAGCTGCCACTGATCCTGTTCCGGACTTGCTTGTGGTCCCAGATGTATATGTTCTTCCCGAAGATGTCATATACTCAGCTGTAACACACGCCCATACTCTGCGATCAGTTACCAGCAATGATGTAGTAGTCCCACTTGCAGTTGATCCATTATATTCAACTTTTCCGGAGACACGATCATTTTGTCCTTGTTTATATGTACTTGCTGCCATCGATGTCATCCCAAACGCCACAACCATCATCATTGCCATTACAATCGCTAATAATCTATGCTTTTTCATAGAATACATCCGTTTTTCTTATTTTTATCAACCAGTACCTTTATACTGCCATTCCCTCTCCACCGGAATCTCCTCCTTCCGTTTTTTATTTACAGATCACCCGTCGGTTTTCTGCAGCTTTATTAAGCATATGCCTATCATTCTTCTGACCTGTTCCCTACATGAAACAATTGATCTTATTTTCTTAATTGTCCATTCAATATGCACAATTATACTATTGTAATAGTATTCTTATTTGAAAAATAATTCCTGCCATCCGCTCTGCAGGAAATCTGTAATCCTTACTGCCTGTTTGAATCAGCTGCCGCTGTTTCCGTTCCGTCTCTTTCTATATAACAACCATACTATAATAATAATCTTCTGTCAATCAGTTTTTGTTGAATTTTCACATTTCTTTCTTGTTCGTTCTTGTTTCTTTTGTTCAGAATAATCATGCTTTATCGTTCCTTCAACTGGCGATTCAGTTCTTTTAAAACCTCCTGCATCCCCAGTTCGTCTGCGTCTCTTCGCAGTTTTTCCAGGTCGCCTTCCGGATTTATACTCTTTCCGTTTAAAAGATCCTGATATTGTTCAAGAACCAGAACATTGATCTCACTGATCTGCAGGCCGATTGATTCCAGATCAAACGAAAATCCCATCAATTCCGATGTTTTTCCGTTCTCCAGTCTTGCACACATTTCCCTGTTTTTCTCTTTGGATTCTCGAACAGATGGTGTTGTCAGAAGTGAATTTCCGAAAGTAATTTGCTGTAAAAAGCCAGTCATACCATAATCTTCCGTTGATTCTGCATAGCCATTCTTCTGTTCATAGCTGACATTTTCTTCCCCGTATACCAGCGCATCCGAAAGCTCCTGATTCGTATAAATCGCAGCTAATGCCTCCATTGCCGCTTCTTTATGTGTACTGTTCCTCCCCACTCCGGTCTTATAACCATTTCCGGAAAAGCTCTGGGTGAACTCCGGAAGCTTTACTGCCTCCAGTGAAATCTCTTCCGGTATCCGGTAATTACTTCGAACCTGATTTTCCGCCGCGGCCTCACTGTAGGAATAACATCCGCTTACCAGAAATTCTCCCTTTTCCAGATAGTTCTGATCCAGTTCACTTCCGATCAGCCATTGCTTTCCCCAGGAATTAATTCGCCGGAAATGTTCCAATGTTGTCTCATTTTCAAGGGCACTCTCTGCCGTCCAGCTTCCATCTTCCTTGGAAAGTACAATTAATTCACAGGGACTCAGTTCAAATGCTCCCCATGGCAGATACTGCCATCCTGTCGAAACCACAAAATCACCATTTCCAGCTTCCTTTTCACCTTCCTTGACTTTCATCATAATATCTTCCAGATTCAAAAGTGTAACCTCTGATGCATCGATTCCATATTTTTTTGCATACTCCTGCTGGAATACTGCATAATAATCCAGATTCATATTTGGTGTCAGGACTCCATAAATCTCTCCGTCCCGCTCCAACGATTCCCAGACCACTGACGGATAAGCTCCTTTTAACGCAGTTCCGCTGTCCGTCTTTTTCAGAAATTCTCCCATCGGTTCCAATAGTTCCGCATCCACTGCCATTTGATAGGTATCATAGCAATTCTGCAATCCGGGACAACTTACCAGATCATAGTTTCCCTCTTTTATCTGCTTTAGATACTCCTCCACATATGCCCGATAATCCCCATGGAACTCCGGTTCAATACTGTTAAACATAATTTCATACGGCAAACCTTTTTTCTTCATCACACGATTCAGACTTTCATAATAGATCTCCCGGTCACCTCTCATATTAAAAACTACCCAATTCAGTTTCACAGTCTCGGAATCTCCGTTTTTCCCCTTCTTACTGCCACAGCCCGACAGCAGACTAACCGCCAGCAAACCCGCCAACAATTTTATGATCGCTTTCTTCATGCCCTGCCCTCCTCGTCCGTTATAATAGCCTGAATGATTTCAAAGCTATCGTTTCATCCTCTTGCTTTTAATACTCTAATAGTTTCCAGTTGGTTTTTCCCGCCAGGTAATCCTCCAGACTGATCACTACAAGATCAAACATCACGTCTTCATCGCCGGGATCACCGATTCTTCCGATCACCTGTCCATTCTTTACCATAAGAACTTCCATTTCATGATATACATCCCCTTCCCGAAAAAGGGCACAGCCTTTGTCCTCCTGGTATTGATAGGTTTCCATATGCCAATCACGGAAGCCCCTGGTTTCAATGGTCTGAAGCTGCTTTAACTCCGTTCCCCAATAAACATTTACCCCAGACTTCACTTTTTCCAGCAGCGTTCTCTGCTCTCCCGTCTTTAAATTGAATTCAGCAGCCGAACAATCTCCCCCGTCTGCTACAGTCGTAATTAAAGAATCCCCTTCTATGACCATATCTCTGGCCGATTCAACCGTTCCGATCGGTTCTGTGATCGTTCCGGAATCAAGATCGATCATCTTCGTCCGCCTCCCGTATTCTCTCGTCCATTCCCGATAAATCAATTGATTCTCGTAAAGCCCAACTACTTCATACGCCGGAAGATCTGATTGGATTTCCGGACAGATTGTCTCGATTTCTCCTGTATCAAAATGGAATCGATAGATCGCACTGCTGTCCAGCGGCTCCTCTGTCTCTTCATCAAAATCAATATCAAACGTCGCACAGATAATAGAATTATCGCGAAAAATCCTTACTCCCAGTGGAGATAGCATATGATGAAACTCCCCAAGTTCTTTCTCATTACTTCCGTCCAGATCACAGCTAAAAAAGGAATCACAATGATAATACCATTTATCTCCGATTCTCCCGACACACCCTCCTCTGTCTAACCAAACAGCCGTACAGGTTTCATCTCCATACTGATGCCGGCAATTCGCCTTCCCACATATCGGGATATAGCTTTGCGCTGCATAATCATAGAATTCGGCCCTCCTCGTTTGCGGATTACAATACAGGATTCCATCTTCCATAAACGTATAATTGTATTTTTGAACCGATCCGGAAGGACTCTGCGTCTTATTTTTTCCGCAACCACTGCTGTTTAAAACAATCCCAATCCATACGATTCCTATGATCCATCGCTTTATTCGTATTTTCATAGATATCATCCGCCTTTCTGCGAAAGGCACCAATGCGTCATGAAACAAGTTGGCTGCCCTTCACTTTTAATTCTATCTCCCTTTTGATATATTCAGGCTTTCATAATAGATCTCCCGGTCACCTCTCATATTAAAAACCGCCAATTCAGTTTTACAGTCTCGGAATCTATCCCTTTCTTTTAATACTCTAATATTTTCCAGTTGGTTTTTCCCGCTAGATAATCCTCCAGACTGATTGTTGCCATATCAAACACCTGTCCTTCTGCATATTTACGTCCAATTACCATCTCATTTTTTACAGAAAGTACCATTTCATTTGATTGTTCGGTTCCCTTTCGTATCAAATCCGATATTTTATTTTTCTGATATACATATACCTCATATGGATAATTCTCACGACTATAATCTGTAAGTGTTATTGTCTTTAATTTATCCTCCCAAAACACATTGATTGTATATTTTGCATTTATTCCGCTCATCAATTTTTCAGATGTACCCGTTTTCAAATTCATTGCTACTACGCTTTGTCCATCAGCTTCTTGTTTACTATATATAAACAGTTCTCCAGAAACGACTCCATTTGTACTTATTTTATCTTCGCCTAACGGCTTTGTAATTTCATTTGTCTCTAAATTTATCATGCGCAGCAAGCATCCTTTTTCTCCCATTTCTTGATAAAGAAGCCAATTTTCATATTTCCCATATAGAGCAAGAACATTTTCTGATGTTTGATATAACTTTTTTCTGCTGCCATCTAATACATCCATCTGATAAATTGTACTTTTCTGGTTGATTTGTTCTCCTTGATCATCATATTCATACTCACTAACAGCTGTAATATATGTTTCATCAAAATATAGCCCAATTGTCCCAGGCTGTTCTGTAAATGCTCCGATTCTGCGCTCATTTTCTCCATCCAAATCACATGAATACAACCCCTTCCCCAATTTCTCATCTGATCTAAAATAGTACCATTGATCTCCTAACCGCCCTATTCCTGTTTCTTCACTCAACCGAATTGCCATGCAATCATTTGTATTATGCAAACAATTAAGTTTCCCACACAATGGATAATATTTTTTTGTTTCATAATCAAAATATTCTGTTTTTCTATTTTTTCCCCCATTTGGATTTTGATAAACAATCCCATTTTCTGTATAACACCAATTATACATATAACAAGACGATACTGTCTCCGATATTGTATTCTTTTTCCCACACCCACTAACAAATAAACACATAATAACCAAAATGCTTATTCTTTTTATAATCACGTTTTCTCCTCTTTTACTAAGGGATAGGCTTAATACCTATCCCTCTAGCTATTAAATATACTTCCTGTTGCATTCGCTTGGGTCGCTGTATTTGCAGCTGCCATCGACGTCATCCCAAATGCCACAGTCTTTTATTTACAGATCACCCGTCGGTTTTCTGCAGCTTTATTAAGCATATGCCTATCATTCTTCTGACCCGTTCCCCACATGAAACAATTGATCTTATTTTCTTAATTGTCCATTCAATATGCACAATTATACTATTATGATAGTATTCTTATTTGAAAAATAATTCCTGCCATCCGCTCTGCAGGAAATCTGTAATCCTTACTGCCTGTTTGAATCAGCTGCCGCTGTTTCCGTTCCGTCTCTTTCTATATAACAACCATACTATAATAATAATCTTCTGTCAATCAGTTTTTGTTGAATTTTTACATTTCTTTCTTGTTCCTTTTATTTATAATATCTGTTTCGAGATTAACGCTTCTATTTTTAATATAAAAAGCCCTGTAAAACCGAATATTCTGTTTTCACAGTTTCTCCGGTTATACAGGGCTTTTCTTCTTATATTTTAATTCACCCGATAGGCTCCGTCTGCCGTCACGGATACCGAATTTTTATTCTGAACAAATACCTGATAGCTTCCGTTCTTGGTAAGTGAAAATTCATGATAAATGTTTCCTTTATCTTTTATATATCTCCATTGGCCGTCCGGTTCGATGATTCCGACATTGACATACTGATTTGTTGGTGTAATCCCAACAGAAACAATAATACTTCCCCCGCTCTTCGCCTGGAACGCCGGTGTTGTTTTCATTTTTCCGGCACCTACTGTCCAGTAAAAAGTTGCCGAAGATCGCCTGTACTGATCAACCTCCCCGATTTCGATAGGCCCGTCCCATTCGCTGGCATCCATGGTATACTCTTCCAGCTCGTCGTACACCTGCGGCGCTTCTTCTACCATAATTGCTGTTTCCTCCACGGCAAATTTATAAAACTGGAAAAATCCCTTCCCCGCCGCATAAACCGAAACCGTATTCACAGCCAGAAACAGTACCCCCAACATCGCCACGGCCCTTTTGGATCTCTTTTTCCGTTCTCTGTACCACTTCATATACTCCACCCTCTCCTGTAAATGCCCCCGGTGTTCCACCAGGCTGATCCTGAAAAATGAGTTCTTATCTTTTGTTCCGGCCTCTTCCAGCAGGTTTGTGATAATCCCGAAATACCTCTTAAATCCACCGGCCTTTTCATAGGAAAGGCAGTCACAGGCATGCTCGCTGTACCGCTGGATCCGAAGATACAGCCACCAGACCGTTGGATTAAAGAAATGAAGGACCGTCACCAGACTGACCAGGCAGAGTGCCGGAAGATCCTGCTGCTTATAATGAGTCAGCTCATGAACAAAAATAACCTGACGCTCCTCCTCGGTAAACTTTTTCGACGGGATCACGACCATCGGCTTCCAAAATCCGGTGAACTCCGCGACCTTGATCCGATAGCTTTCCTTCAGCTGAACACGCCCCGGCCGAATTCCCAGCTCTCTGCATACCTTCGAAAACTGTTCCTGATATGACAGCTCACATTTAACCAGTGTCCCATAGCTCTTTCGGTGACGGATCAGGCTGCACACCATGATAAAGCCCAGAATCAGAACGCCCGAAATCCAGATCACTGTAAACACGATCGAACAGATCCGGATCACCGGCGTCTGGAGAAATAACAGCCCTGCATCCCAGTCCGCGTTTCCTGCCGCCAGCACCAGAAGCAGGCACGGAAGCACGGGGACCAGAAACAGGATCAGCACAAATCGCAAGACATGATACCGGAAATTCTGATATCCCATCCGTTCAAATATACCGCCCAGCCAGTACCAGAACACCAGAAATACCGATGCTGTCAGAGACGTCAGCAATACAAAAACCGTAAGATCAATCGTCCATATCATCTAAAATGCTCCTGATTTTATCCGCTTCTTCTTTTGTAATTCCCTGGCTGTCGCCCATTGCGGCTACCATCTTCGAAAGCTTTCCGTCAAACCAGAACTCCGTCTCTCTCCGGATCAGGTCGTCACGGTATTCTTCCTCATCCCGCAGGGCATGCACATAAGCCAGACGTCCGACGCGGTAGGTCGTTAAAAAGCCTTTATCCGCCATCTTAGACAGGAAGGTTCCGATGCTGGTCCGCTTGTAATCCTTTCCGAACCGGACCCGCAGTCCTTCTGTCAGATCCGGAACACAAATATCCTCCCCCGCATCCCAGATCACCTTCATGATCATAGTCTCGCTGGTGCTCAGCTCATATTTCACCGGCTGCTCATACTGTTTCCTGTTTTCTTCCATGGAAGTGATTCCTCCTTTTCAGTCTTTTCTTTTAGTATACTATCTGAATAGTAAGGATGCAAGTACTTTTCGAATTATGATCAGAAAAAACGCAGCTCTCCGCTCCGGGAAAACTGCGTTTCTTCTATATATAATATGTACCTTCTTGATTTTGTTTTATCTCGAATTTTGGATTGGCTCTTCGGATCGCTCCTACACCTCGAAGGTCAGATCACCGTAGGACGGAATCGGCCACAGCTCCTTATCCACGATCATCTCCAGCTTGTCAAAGGGAGCACGGAGTGCGCTCATGGCAGGCATTACCTCATCATGGTATGCTCTTGCCTGTGCCTCGCCCTCGCTCATGGCTGCCGCCTTTGCGGTAATCTCGCGGAGTGCCTTCAGGGCCTTCTGGCCCTCAGACAGCAGGGCGGAGGATTCCATCAGAAGCTCCTTCTGGGCGCTTACATCTGCATCGGGGCAGACATCGAGAACCGTTCCCATGGAGGAAGCAAGGTCGGTCGTGTAATTGATCACGGCGGGGACAAGCTGCTTTCCGGCCATATCGATCATGGTCAATGCTTCGATATTGATGGCCTTTGCATATGCTTCATAAAGAACCTCTGCACGGGATTCCAGCTCAGCCTTTGTGAAGATATGGAACTTTTCAAACAGCTTTACAGCCTTCTCGGTCTTTAAGCTTGCTACCGAATCCACCATGGACTTGATATTGGGAAGTCCTCTCCGTTCCGCCTCTGCTACCCATTCCTCGGAATAGCCGTTGCCGTTGAAGATGATCCGCTGATGCTCGGTTAAGTACTTCTTGATCATATCATGAACAGCCATATCGAAATCATCCGCCTTCTCTAATTCATCGGCCGCCTCACAGAATGCCTCTGCCACAATGGCATTGAGCGTGGTGTTGGGGCTTGCGATCGAATCGGAGGAGCCAACCATACGGAACTCAAATTTGTTTCCGGTAAATGCAAACGGTGAGGTTCTGTTCCGGTCTGTGGCATCCTTCTGAAGATCCGGCAGGGTGCTGACACCAGTGTACAGTCTCTCGCCCTCCTTACAGGAAGCGGCTTCACCGGTCTCGATGAGCTGCTTTACCACATCCTCCAGCTGCTCGCCTAGGAAAATGGAGATAATTGCGGGCGGAGCCTCGTTTGCTCCCAGTCTGTGGTCATTTCCGACGTTGGAGGCGGACTGACGAAGCAGGTCTGCATGAATATCAACAGCCTTGATGATGCAGGCCAGAACCAGCAGGAACTGGATGTTCTGATTCGGTGTTTCGCCGGGATCCAGCAGGTTCACGCCGTTGTCGGTTCCGATGGACCAGTTGTCATGCTTACCGGAGCCGTTTACGCCTGCATAAGGCTTTTCATGAAGCAGGCAGGTCAGATTGTGCTTTACAGCCACACGCTTCATGGTCTCCATAACCAGCTGGTTATGATCTACGGCGATGTTTGCCGTATCGAAAATGGGCGCCAGCTCATGCTGTGCGGGAGCCACCTCGTTGTGCTGGGTCTTTGCGGAGATTCCCAGCTTCCAGAGTTCTACGTTTAAGTCGTGCATGAATGCGCCGACACGCTCTTTGATGACACCGAAGTAATGGTCATCCAGCTCCTGTCCCTTGGGGGCCGGTGCGCCGAAGAGGGTTCTGCCTGCATAGATCAGATCCTCTCTCTGCATATATAAGTCACGGTCAACCAGGAAGTATTCCTGCTCCGGTCCGACGGAAGCAGTTACCTTCGTTGCCTCCTTGTTTCCAAACAGATGAACGATCCGGAGTGCCTGCTCGGAGAGAGCTTCCATGGAACGAAGAAGAGGTGTCTTCTTGTCCAGTGCCTCACCCTTATAGGAACAGAACGCAGTCGGGATACAGAGCACGATTCCGGTTGCATCTTCTTTTAAGAATGCGGGGGAAGAGCAGTCCCATACCGTATAGCCTCTTGCCTCAAAGGTTGCACGCAGGCCGCCGGAGGGGAAGGAAGAAGCGTCCGGCTCACCCTTGATCAGTTCTTTTCCGGAAAATTCCATCAGCATGTGGCCGTTCTCATCGGGAAGCGTCACAAAGGAATCATGCTTCTCTGCGGTGATGCCGGTCAACGGCTGGAACCAGTGGGTATAATGGGTTGCACCATGCTCCACTGCCCAATCCTTCATCGCCTTTGCCACAACATCTGCGGTTGCCAGAGAAAGCTCTCCGCCGTTGTCAATGATACTTTTTACCTCGGCGAATACCTTCTTTGGAAGACGTTCTCTCATCTTGCCAAGGTTAAAGACATTTTCACCGAAAATCTCTTCCACATTCAGTACCTTTTCACACATAGATTTTTCCTCCATCACTTTTTCTGTTCCTCGAGGCCCGGACCGCCGCCGTATAACAGCTTTAAAAAAAGAGAAGACGCCCTTTGTGGAACGTCTTCGTTCGATTGCCAAGCCTATTTCTGGAGATGCGCTCCATCTGGGAATAACCTTACCTCATTTTCTTCAGAATTGCAAGCACTTTTTTCAGTACACCGGCACTTTAAACTTAATTTTCTAAACGTCTTGCCTGGATCACCAGCCGGTCCCTGTTCTGATTCACACAGGTGGACAGGGTCATGATATGATCCTCTTCCCCCACGATCACTCCGGTATTCATGAGGGACTGGCTCTGCATCCGGCTCACATAATCCACAAAATCTGCCATTTCTCCAAAACCGATCGTGTAAGCATCACTGTCCGGACTGGTCACATGAACCGCAAAAATCTCATACGTATAGACATGATCCGCCGTATAGACGGTAAAGGTCTTATGGTTCTCATAAAAGTCATCTTCCCGGAATTTTTTCAAGCCTGCGAACATGGAACCGTTCTTCATGTTATGGCCATAGATGATCACATGGCGGGCGTCCATGCCATCCGTGATGTTGCTGTCCACAAACAGTGTTCCGGCTGCATTCTCTTCCTGCCCAAACGTGTGCTTTAAATAATGATCATTGTCGCTGCACTGAACAATGGGATAATCGATCTTCGTATCCGGAATGGTGATCCAGCCCACATAATCCGGATTCTGTCCGTGCATGAGTTCATAAAGAGATACCGCTTTCGGATCATTTTCCGTCTCCGCCTGACTGTTTCCGTCTGCTGCCGGGGTTTCCTCATCGGGCGCAGACAGGATCTTTTCTGCCTCCGATGCCAGATTATCATACGTATCCGTTCCTTTTTTATATTCTCTCCAGATCCCGAACAGCCTCCACCCGGAATAACAGAAGACTGCCAGGGCGACCAGAAAGACCGCCAGTTCAATTCTCCTTGCTCTTCTTCGTTTAACCCATTTTGTTGTCATTGGACGCACCTCCTCATCTCTTAACGCTCTATTTACTTGAAATTTCTTTCATTATCCACTATGATATTATTATGGCCGATTTTTTTCCTTTTCAGATTATGGATTCTGTCGGCCGGAAAGGGATTTTTCACTATGATTATAAGGGATATGACACTTGACGACAAGGAAATTTTTCTGAAAATGTCGGCAGATTTTTATACGTCCGATGCTGCGCTCCATGATTTCGACCGGGAAACCCAGGAAAGGAATCTGGCCGGAGCCATCGCCGGATCTCCCTATGTACGCTGTCTGATGCTGGAGGATCAGGATGGGGCGGCAGGCTATATCATTATCGCCCATTCCTGGAGCACCGAGGCCGGTGGCCCCATGATCATTCTGGAGGAGCTTTATCTGATTCCCGGAGCAAGAGGCAAGGGCTATGCGGGGGAATTTTTCCGCTGGTTCTTTGAAGAATACAGGGACCGCGCCGCCGGCTATCGTCTGGAGGTTGCACCGAAGAACTCGGATGTGATCCCGCTTTATGAAAAATTCGGATATGAAAATCTGGAATATATCCAGCTGATGAAATCGCTGTAAGATCTGTGGTCTGCCCCATCGTTCAGTTCCGGGTGGACAGACTGTTTCCAATAAGTCATTGATTGATTTCATCCACAAAAAGGAGGAGACTTTATGAGAAAAACCAAGATTATCTGTACCATGGGTCCCGCTGTTGACAATGATGACGCAATTCGTTCCCTGATCAGCAACGGCATGGACTGCGCCCGTTTTAATTTTTCACACGGCTCCCATGAGGAACAGCGTACCCGTATGGATCGGGTCAAGCGTGTCAGTGCCGAATTGAACAGACCTATCGCCCTTCTTCTGGATACCAAGGGCCCCGAGATCCGGCTTCGTGATTTCGCCGAGGGTTCCGTCGTTCTGGAGCCGGGTCAAAGCTTTACTCTGAGCACCAGTACCGAACCGGGAACAATTGAAGGGATCGGGCTTACCTACGGCGGTCTGGCTTCCTGTGTCAGCATCGGAACCAGAATTCTCATTGATGACGGAAAGATCGCCATGTTCGTTGAAAAGATCGATGGAACCGATGTGGTCTGTCGTGTCATCAACGGTGGAACGATCAGCAACCGCAAGAGCATCAATATCCCCAACCTCGACATTCCCATGCCTTATATCAGCGAAACGGACAAGAACGATATTCTCTTTGGAATCTCCCAGAATGTGGATTTTGTTGCCGCTTCCTTTACAAGAACTGCCGATGATATCCGTAAAATGAGAAAGCTTCTGGATGACAACGGCGGAAAGAAGATTCAGATCATTGCCAAAATCGAGAACACACAGGGCATTGAAAATCTGGACGCGATCCTGGATCTGGCAGACGGTATCATGGTCGCCAGAGGCGACATGGGCGTGGAGATCCCGTTCCGTGAGCTGCCCGGAATCCAGAAAAGCATCATTGAGAAATGCTATCGTGCCGGCAAGCACGTTGTTACTGCCACCCAGATGTTAGAGTCCATGACCCACAGTCCCCGCCCTACCAGAGCAGAGGTATCCGATGTTGCCAATGCCATCCATGACGGCACCACCGCGATCATGCTTTCCGGTGAAACCGCAGCCGGAGACTACCCCACCGAGGCGGTCCATACCATGGCCGAGATCGCTGAAGCCGCCGAAAAGGATATCGACTATAAAGCAAGGTTCGCGGAAATGCACGACTTTCTGACTCTGGAGAAGATCACTCCGGTTGCCATCGGAATTGCTTCCGTAACCTCCGCCCACTATCTGGACGCCAAGGCCATCGTTGCCGTGACAAGAACCGGCCGGAGTGCCCGTATGATAGCCGACTACCGTCCCGCCGTTCCCATCATTGCTCCTGTTGTGGACCGGAAAGCCCTCCGGCAGCTGAACCTCACCTGGGGCGTTTATCCGTTTCCTTCTGATGAGCAGCAGAGTGCCGACAGTCTCTTTGAACACGCAAAAGAGATTGCCCTGAAATCCGGTATCGTAGAAGAAGGTGATACCATCGTGATCTCCGGCGGACCTCATGAGAAAAACGGCGTTATTGATATGATGAAGATTGTAAAATTATAAATGTCAGCAAAATGTCCCGGAATCCTGTCCATACAGATCCCGGGACATTTCATATTAAAACAAACGCACCCCCGGAAAGCTTCCGGGGGTGCCAATCGTGCAATGATTAACTATGTTTAAAACAAGACTTATTTGTAGAACTTAACCTTGTCTGCATCATCGAACAGGTTGATCTTATGACGGACAACCTCGTTCATAGCATCGATGCACTTAGGGTAGATAGCCATGGGCTCACGGATTGCCTTGTCCTGAAGAACGATACGGCATTCCTGATAGAAGGCATCCTTGATATCGCTGGAGATGTTGATCTTGTTTACACCAAGCTTTACGGACTGAGCAATCTCATCATCGGGGTTACCGGAACCACCGTGAAGTACAAGCGGAATGCTTACAGCAGCCTTGATCTCTTTCAGTCTGTCAAGAGCTAACTTCGGCTTTCTGTCCTTCGGATACAGACCATGAGCAGTACCGATTGCGATTGCCAGGCAGTCAATATCTGTCTCCTTGATGAACTTAACAGCATCATCAACCTCAGTGTAGATAATTTTCTTGGAACCAGCTTCGCCGTAGTCATCAGCGGTACCGATTGTTCCAAGCTCAGCCTCTACGGATACGTTTACGGGATGAGCAACCTCAACTACCTTCTTTGTGATAGCAATGTTCTCTTCGAAAGGAAGGTGAGCGCCATCGATCATTACGGAAGTGAAACCGTCCTGAATTGCACGCAGAACCTGCTCAAACTTTGCGCCGTGATCCAGATGGATACATACGGGAACCGTTGCTTTATGTGCTTCCTCGATAACTGCCTTTACAAAGCTGTCCTCTACGAAAGAGAGCTCATCGGGATGAATAGCGATGATAACGGGAGCCTGCATTTCTTCACATGTATGCATAACACCCTTCAGAATCATGTTGCTACTTACATTGAAAGCAGGAACAGCGAAATTGTGCTCGTTAGCTACTGCTAATAAGTCTTTCATGTTCATTAACATAATTAACTTTCCTCCTAAACTTACTTTATATGACTATGAAATAACGCCCTATGCCATCATATTATATCAAACATGTCATGCTGTCAAGTATTACTTGTGTATTTTAGTGAAACATTTACGATGCCTTTATATGAAATTATCCGGATTGGATAAAAACATGAAATAATATTTCATCTGTTTGTTTATTTCATTTTATTATATATCTTATCAGTCTTTTTTATCGACCATTCCAATAATTCTGTTCTGTCCGTTCTCTTCAAAATCAGTTCCTGTTCTGTCCGCAGCCAGATTTCCTGTTCCTCCGGCCATTCCGTACAGACACAAAGGCTCATCCCTGCCGGATATGACCATTCCCGGAAAAAGAGAAGCTCTCCCTGCTCCGTATGTTTCTGCTTCATCTTCCGCTCAGTCTCTTCTGCTGCGGTCTCATCCGGGATCACCGAAAATCTTGAAAAATCTGCCTCAATTCCCCGGCCCGTATATTTTACATAGCTCTCCTTTGCCGCCCAGATCTGAAAAAACCTTGTTCCCGGATCTTTCTTCACATACGCCGCTTCCCGTTCATGAAAAAAGCGGACAGCCATACGCCCGTACCGCTCTGCAGCTTCCTGCTCCGTTTCATGGGAAAGCCGGGTATGTTTCTGAATATCCAGCCCCACAGGATGCTCTGCCATGACACATGCCCAGACACTTCCACTGTGGCTGATAGAAAATTGCAGACCCGGCTGATCCGGAAAAAACGGTTTCCCGCGCTTCGTCCGTTCTACCCGCCAGCAGTCCTCTGCCTGCGGCATTGACCTCCCGAGCTTATTCAGATAAAATTCTCCCGCTTCCCGGAGCCGTTCTTCCCGGCTTTTTTTATCCGACTGTTCATATAAAAAAATCATTGCATCGCTCCCTGTTCTGATTGTACTATCATAGCATACCCCGGACAGTTCAACAAGATTTTAACCAATATTTTGGTTCCCTGCCCCATTGACCGTCCCGCCTCCCGGCTTTATAATAGACTTCAGAACAACGCTCTTGCCTCTTCACCCCCGTTTCATTTCAGAGAGAGACAGATCAAGGAGGATTCCGATATGGTAAACAGAAATTATTATGGACATGATACTCAGTTCTGCGGTGTGGAAGAGCACCGTCTTGTAGGAGGAAAAGGTGATGGTATGCGGCTGTTTCAGGTTCGTAACGGAAGCGGCCTGGAATTCACAGTTTCGGCAGACCGCGCAGCTGATATTTCCCGCCTTTCTTTCCGTGGTGTCAGTCTGAATTATATGGGGCCTGCCGGTTATGTCGCGCCTGCTTACTACGACCAGCCCGGCTTCGGATTTTTAAAATCATTCACCTGTGGTTTCCTGACCACCTGCGGTTTACAGTCCATCGGTACCCCCAGCGTGGACGGTGATGTTCCCTGCCCGCTCCATGGAACGATTTCCAACACCCCTGCGGATCAGATTTATTACACTGAGGAAGATGGAAAAATTCAGATCCATGCAAAGATCAATGACATGGAGATCTTCAAGCAAAAATTATCGCTCACCAGAACCATTTCCTGTGAGTACGGCAGCAATAAGCTGACGATCGAGGACACCATTAAAAACGAAGGCTCCGCCGATGAGCCGTTTATGCTGCTCTACCATATGAACATGGGCTATCCGCTTTTAAGCGAGCATGCAAAGCTGAAGGTTTCTTCCAAGAACGTGATTCCCCGCGATCCCCGCGCCGCCGAGGATCTCGATACCTGGGATCAGATGCTCACGCCACTCCCCAATTTCCAGGAGCAGTGCTACTATCATGAATTCGAGGATCATGCCGCCTGCGCGAAGCTCTACAATCCCGATGTAAATGTCGGCCTGGCGATCCGCTGGGATGAAAAAGAGATTCCCTATATGACCGAATGGAAGATGATGGGCGAGCGGGACTATGTCCTTGGCCTGGAGCCCTGCATCAGCAAGCTGGAAGGCCGCGCGGAACTCCGTAAAAACGGCGCTCTCCACTTCTTAAAGCCCGGCGAAGTAAAGAACTATAAGATTGAAGTAGAATGCTTCGACAGCGAAGCCGACTGGGAAGCCGCAAAATAGTCTGATTCGTTTTTTATTTCATAGGACGAACTTTCCTGTGAAATGGAAAAGAGTTCTCTGTATTGTCAGTACTGATCCACTGCATACAGAGAACTCCAACTATTCAATATTTTTTCACCTCCTGAGATTCTTTTTATAATTTTACCTGTTCCCTCATAACACAAACTTTCATTTCCAATCAATATATGTAACGGTTTCCCATCCGCATTTGCATCTATTTCTATTAAATAATCCTCCTGCCTATAAGATTTCATCACAGCCAGGCTTCTTCTTACTCTCAACTTTATCAGTTCTTCTTTTAATTTCGCCCCATTTATTTCATTCGTAACATCATCTCCGCAGTAAATTATTCTGTTTATTTCAAGTGTGTTCGCGTTATATATCATTTTATGTTCAGAAAATCGCGAAATAATCAGCGCTATCCCCAAAACAGCGAATACAATTATCATTTTTATTATATTTAGCTTTTTATTCCTATTCATATTATCATCCCTTCCCGTATTTGATCTCATTAAATCCCCAGTTGACCAGATACAACAGAAGCATAAAAACCAGAAACAGAAAATCCGTACGGAACCGGCACACAAACACAAGAACCGCCATGATCAGAGCTGTTATGATCTGGCAGATTCTTCGCATGGAACGCGGGCAGTAAGAATAGAAAAAGGCGTCAAAGCTGATCAGGAGCAGAATCACCCCCTGGCAGGCATACACCAGATAAACCATGGAAAGATTGTAGGTCCGCACCATAACCGCCTGGGCGTAATCCCGCAGGATCGGAAGTCCCCAGAGCAGAAGAACCAATATCACATTGACTGCGATCAGTACCCAGGAACAACGTTTTGTTGCAGGCGAACGATCTCCAAAAGAATCCCTTTGCGTTTTTCCCATAATTCGCTCCTTTCCGGTAATCAATAGACTGATTCACCGCATGGACTCACTCATTTATATGACAAACCTTATGATAGTTATAGGATATCAGAAAGCATAATAACCGTCAATATTTGCTGGACGATTAGGGGACATAGCCAGATCCCGGAAATTTCAAGCGGGAGTATGTGAGGCTTCCATCGTGAATATCCATGCCAGCAGCCGACACCGAGCGTCTTTGTCTGAGCCCGCAGGGCGAGTTCCAGCGCGAATGGCGGCGAATCAGCGCATGGAGATTCACAGGAAACGTAACTTGACTCCCGTCTGAAATGTCGGGATCTGTATGGAAAATCCTCCATCACAAAAAGGAGATGGATTTCTCCATCTCCTTCATCACAAGCTTTAAACTTTTACCGAAACCAAAATTACTTAAGAGTAACCTTAGCGCCTTCAGCTTCCAGCTTTGTCTTGATCTCTTCAGCTTCTTCCTTGGAAGCCTGCTCTTTGAGAACCTTGGGAGCGCCGTCAACAACGTCCTTAGCTTCCTTCAGGCCAAGACCGGTTACTTCACGAACAACCTTGATAACCTTAACCTTGTTAGGGCCAACTTCGGTCAGCTCAACGTCGAACTCAGTCTTCTCTTCAGCTGCAGCTGCGCCAGCGCCTGCTGCTGCAACAACAACGCCTGCTGCTGCGGATACGCCGAACTCTTCCTCACAAGCCTTTACCAGGTCGTTTAACTCTAATACGCTTAACTCTTTGATAGCATCAATAAACTCTGCTGTAGTTAACTTTGCCATTTGAATTTACCTCCATAAATTTTATTATTCGTAAATACTCTTTTATAATTTCTGATGACAAAACCGTTTGAAATCCGCAGATTACTCTGCCTTGGACTCTGCGATCTGGTTGAGTACACGAGCCAGATTCGTGATGGGAGACTGGATGCTTCCGAGCAGTTTGCCCAGTAACTCGTCTCTGCTGGGGATCGTAGCGATCACCTTAATGCCTTCTGCATCATAGTAGGTTCCCTCTACAACACCGCCCTTAAGTTCCAGCTTATCAGCCTTCTGAGCGAATGTATTGAGGATTCTAGCGGGAGCAGTCTCATCGGTAGCAGAGGTTGCCAGAGCGGTGGGGCCTTCAAGCTGATCCTTCATGGGCTCGAAATCTGTTCCCTGAATTGCGAAGTTGATCATGGTGTTCTTGTATACCTTATAATGAACACCGGCTTCGCGAAGCTGCTTTCTCAGCTCGGTATCCTGCTCAACAGTCAGACCACGGTAATCAACGATTACAGCAGACTTTGCGTCTTTTAACAGTGCAGAAATCTCTTCTACTACCGGCTGCTTCAGTTCTACTTTTGCCATTCCATTTTCCTCCTTATTTTATTTTATCGCCGACCACCAAAACCAAGTTTCAGTGAAAATAAAAGACCCTTCTATGCCTGAACATACAAGGGTTATAAGGATTCACATATTGTCAATCTTATTATCCTCGGCAGGCGTTTCGACTTACACCTTTCGGTACCTGCTGTCTTCGGCGAATGTACGGAAACCGTACCTGTATAAATTAACATAAGATCGCTCCCATGTCAATTCTTTTTTTACAGGCTGCGGAAGTTTTTCCCGCAGCCTGATCTTCACAGCAGATCCTTCCGCCTCCGGCTCTCTCACCGGACTGCTTCCGAACCGATTAAGCCATGAACTTTACGGTATTAACCTTTACACCAGGGCCCATGGTAGAGGTCAGGGTAACACTCTTCAGGTACTGACCCTTTAAGGTGCTGGGCTTTGCCTTTATAATTGCATTCATTAACGTCTGGAAGTTGTCAGCAAGCTGTTCCTCTGTGAAGGAAGCCTTACCAACGGGTACATGTACGATATTGGCCTTGTCCAGTCTGTACTCGATCTTACCGGCTTTGATATCAGCGATTGCCTTTGCTACGTCCATGGTTACGGTACCAGCCTTGGGGTTGGGCATTAAGCCCTTCGGTCCAAGTACACGGCCCAGACGTCCAACAACACCCATCATATCGGGAGTAGCAACAACTACATCGAAATCAAGCCAGCCTTCATTCTGGATCTTCGGAATCAGTTCCTCAGCGCCTACGAAATCTGCGCCTGCGGCCTGAGCCTCGTCAGCCTTCGCATTCTTAGCGAAAACCAGAACGCGGACAGTCTTACCTGTTCCGTGGGGAAGAACAACAGCGCCACGGATCTGCTGATCTGCATGACGTCCGTCGCAGCCTGTTCTGATATGAGCCTCGATGGTCTCATCGAACTTTGCTACTGCAGTCTTCTTAACAAGTGCAACCGCCTCTGCGGGATCATACTGAACAGTACGGTCAACTAATTTAGCAGCTTCTGCGTATTTTTTTCCTCTTTTCATAAAACAAACCTCCTAGTGGTAATTGCGGGAATATCCCTCCCACACCATCATTGTTCAATTAGTCCTCTACGGTGATACCCATGCTGCGAGCTGTACCGGCGACCATGCTCATTGCTGCTTCCAGGGAAGCTGCGTTCAGGTCGGGCATCTTCATCTCAGCGATCTCCTGAAGCTTTGCCTTGGAGATAGAAGCAACCTTTGTCTTATTGGGAACGCCGGAACCGGACTTGATGTTGCATGCTTTCTTTAACAGAACAGCTGCAGGCGGAGTCTTTGTAATGAAGCTGAAGCTTCTGTCCGCATAAACGGTGATGACAACGGGGATAACCAGATCTCCCTTGTCAGCGGTTCTTGCGTTGAATTCCTTTGTAAACTGAACAATGTTCACACCATGCTGACCCAGTGCAGGACCAACCGGCGGAGCGGGTGTTGCCTTACCAGCAGGAATCTGTAATTTAATAAAACCAACTACTTTTTTTGCCATTTTAGGCACCTCCTAAATCATGTGGTATTGGACAGACACGCTGTCCCGATTAACGGCTTTACGCCTCCCACGCGCTGCCCGGATAAAACCGGCAGACGTTTAGCTACATCTTTTTCACTTCTGTGAAACTCAGTTCAACCGGTGTTTCCCGGCCAAACATGTCGACATTGATGGTAACAGACTGTTTGCTCTCGTTGATCTCGCGGATATTTCCAACGGTACCCTCCCAGGCGCCGGCAGTTACAACCACGGCATCTCCAAGCTCCAGATCCAGGGTAAGCTCGCCCTTCTGGATCCCCAGCGGCAGCATCTCTGCATCGGATAAGGGAACCGGTTTGGATCCCGGTCCAACAAAACCAGTCACACCTCTGGTGTTTCTTACGACATACCAGGTTTCGTCATTCATAACCATGTTGATCAGGACATAACCGGGAAACAGTTTCTTCTGAACCTGTTTCTTTACTCCGTTTTTGACCTCCACAACATCTTCCATAGGAACGGTCACTTCCAGGATCTGGTCATGCAGGTTGCGGTTTTCAATTGTTTTTTCAATATCAACTTTTACCTTGTTTTCATATCCGGAATAAGTATGCACTACATACCAATTCGACTCTGCCATATCCCTCACCTATCCTTATATTACGAAATTGATGCCGAACTTGATCACCAGATCCAGCAATGCAATCACTGCACCCAGGAACACAGATGTGAGCACGACCGCAACGGTCTCTCTTGTGAAAGACTTCTTGTCGGGCCAGATAATCTTCTTGAACTCTGCTTTCAGGTTCTTGAACACACTTTTTTTCTTCTTTGCGCTTTCTTCCATGTTCGATCTCACTTTCCTGCCGCAGTCACCAATTACTTGGTCTCCTTATGCAGCGTGTGTGTCTTGCAGAACTTGCAATACTTCTTGGTTTCCATTCTCTCAGGATGTGTCTTCTTATCCTTTGTCATGTTGTAATTCCGCTGCTTGCATTCCGTACATGCCAATGTTACTCTTACACGCACAACTTCCACCTCCGTTATCGTTTTTTTGTAATTCGGGCCAAAAAAAAAGAGCCCTTTGCTTCCATACGCTCCCCCATCTTACCACAAATTCATCGGATAGTCAATACTTTTACACTGCTTTGCAGTCTCGGAAACGTCACCATTCGCAGCTCCACCCAGACCGGCCAGCCGGCACATCTATAAGCCGCCTCTGTCTGGCCTGGGCAGTGGATCCGTGGAGAAATATAGATACGAAATGGATACCGACGATTTCAAGCGGGAGTCAAGTTCCGTTAGAAACGTCGGTATCTATACGGAAGAATCCTCTTTCGCGGCTGCTGCACTGGTAATTCCTTTTCCGGTATTTGGATTAAATTTGGAATATACGGTGTCGGTGACAAAAATGCCTGCCAGTACCACACAGAGCAGGATCACGGCTTTTTTCGGAATCTGCCGGAACAGATTGTCCAGCATGGGCGCAGCCACATAGACGATGGCGATTCCGCCGAGTCCGAACGCCAGAAGCCCCTCGGCGCAGATCCGGCCATGAAGATTCAGGAAATAACCGCTGTAATCCCACCATTTCATGCCATTATGGGTCAGCTCCAGTGCCCAGGCCGTGAAATATTCCACAATGCCGCAGAGTACGACAGCACCAAAGAACTCAGCCACCGGCTTTTTCCGCAGACGATTTAAGAGTAAAAGGATCAGGACACCGCCGGTTCCGTAGATGGGAAGCCAGGGACCATGGAGCACGCCACGGTTCACAAACTCGCCGTTGCTGATGAGATGGAGGCTTACCTCCCACAGCCAGCCGATGAAGGAAAAGGTAAAGAACAGAAGAATCACCGACCACACGGAATAAAATCTGGTATACAGGATCGTCTCGGCCTTTCTCCGCTTCTCCCTCTCCGGGATCGGATGGAGACGGCCGGGATAGGAAAGTCCCTCTGCCGCACTTTTGTAGACCGTATACTGAAGCCTTTTTGCCTCCTGCTTTTCACAGGCACGCTCTTCCTCCGATTCTGTAAGGACAACACCGAACCATCTGGCCAGAAAGCCCCTGAAGCCGTGAAGCTGAAGCTCCGGTATTTTTTCCCGGTTTACTTCATAGACATCGGCATAGGCTTTCCGGAGCACCCGTTCCGGCGCAGGCTCAAACAGATAAGTATCGTTGAGCTTTTCAAAGCCTTCGATCCGGTTTTTTCGCGCCTCGTGGCGCAGTACCGCATAGTATTCGCTGTAAAAAGCACTTTCATACAGGTTTGTAAAGAATAACGGAAGCAGACCGAAGGTCACGATTCCCAGCAGGTTCCATCCAAGGAAGGACAGGCCGTTCACAAAGCACTCCCACTTGTGCCCCTTCATCATCTGCCGGGAGAGGGTGACGGCTTCTCTTGCGGAAAGCGTCGGATTCTCCGCGATAATATAAGGCACCATATAGTAGGAATAATGCTTGATGACGCCGCCGGCAATGGTGAGCCACCAGAGCATTTCCCAGATCACACGCACAAACATGACCCAGGACACATGGATCCATTTCTTGACCCGGTAAAAATACAGAAACCGCTGGATCGATACCTTTTCATAGGTCCGTCCCTCCAGAAAGATCCTCCTGGATACCGCACGGTACATATTCGTCAAAAGAAACCACAGGGAAAAGCTGAGCAGCATGCTCCCAAGCAGGAACACGGCTGTCACAGAATTTTCCGAGCCGGTAATATTAAAGATCGCACTTGCCAGAGTCACCAGAAAGGTTCCGCTGGTGATATTGTTAACGATCTGTGCGAAAACGCCGCGCGTCCTCCCCAGAGCCGGATTTCCGTTCTCCGCTTTCTGAACAGCAGCTTCTTTTATGGCCTCGGAGCGTGTTTTTCCCGCCTCCGTATCGCCCGTCACAATATCGGTATAGACATCGTAAATTCCCTTTTTGATACCGGCTCCGGAGGCCGCCACGCCGGAAACACTCTCTGTTTCTGTTCCCGGACGGATCGACCGGACAGACCGCAGCGTGCCGGTAAACTCGGTCCCCAGAAATGCGGCAATGAGACAGGCCGCCAGATAAATGAAATAATGACGTTTCAGAGCATGCTTACTCCGTTTTTTCATTTCTTTTCTTGTTGGCATCTCGTTCTCCTGTTTCTTTCTTCCATGTCTGGAACATTCGTCTGCATCCTTCCCGCTTTCAGCGTTTCCGTCTTACAGCTTAAACAGGCTGGTCGCAATGGAAAAATAGATCGTGATAGCCGCCGCATCCACACAGGTTGTGATCAGAGGGGCCGCCACCAGCGCCGGATCCAGCCTCAGGCGTTTTGCCAGCATGGGAAGACTGCTGCCGATGAGCTCCGCCAGGCTGACCGTACATACCAGAGTCATACCGATCAGAACCGCAAGCTTCATATTCTGGCCGTACATGATATAGATCCGGATCCCATTGACGATGGCCAGAGTCGTACTGACCATAAGCGCCACGCGGATCTCTTTCCAGACGACCTTAAAGAAGTCGCCAAGACTGATCTCGTCAATAGCCATACCTCGAATGATCAGCGCCGCACTCTGGGAGCCGCCGTTTCCGCTGGTATCCATCAGCATCGGAATAAAACCGACCAGCGCCGGGATTGCCGCAAAGGCTTCTTCATATTTATTGATGATCATTCCCGTAAAGGTTGCGGAAAGCATCAGAAGAAGCAGCCAGGGAAGCCGGTTTCTTGCATGCTTCCAGACCGGTGTGGAAAAATAGGGATCCTCACTGGGTGCCACAGCTGCCATGAGGGCAATATCCTCCGTTGCCTCATCCTGTAACACCTCCATAGCATCATCCACAGTCACGATCCCGACCATGCAGCCTTCCCGGTCCACAACAGGAAGTGCAATAAGGCCGTACTTGCGGATCAGCTTCGCGGCCTCCTCCTGGTCATCATGGGTATTCACAGAAATAATATTCGTCTCCATGATGTCCTCAATGACCCGGTCCTCATTCCCGATCAGTAAATCCTTGGCTGTAACGATCCCCAGAAGTTTTTTATTCCGGATCACATAACAGGTATAGATCGTCTCGCTGTCGATCCCGACCCGGCGGATCTTGGTGATCGCCTCCTTCACCGTCATCTGCGGCTTCAGATCCACATATTCTACCGTCATGACACTGCCTACACTGTCATCCGGGTAGCTCAGAAGCTGATTCAGCTGCCTTCTGGTCTGCAGATCTGTATTGGACAAAATACGCTCTACCACATTAGCCGGCATTTCCTCCAGAAGATCTGCCGTATCATCCAGAAACATATCGTCAAGGATCTCTTTCAGCTCCCGGTCGGTAAAGGCTTCTACCAGGATCTGCTGCTGCTCCGCCTCCATGTTGCTGAAGGTCTCTGCACCTTTTTCTTTTCCGACAAGCCGAAATGCCATGACCATCTGTTTCTCCGGAAGCTCTTCCAGAAGCTCCGCCAGATCGACCTCGTTCATCTCCGCAAACGCTTCCTTAACCGTTTTATACTGCTTCTTCTCCAGAAGCTCACAGATCTCTTTTTCTGTCACTGTCCTCCCTCTTTCCTGCTGTTCTGCTTTTATAGACTGATAAATTCCGGGAAATTTTCTGTTTTACAAAAGAAAGGTACAACCGTAAGAAACGGCGTACCTTTTCTACTAATATAGTTATACTATAAAACTATTTTTTCTGTCAACCTCTCCCAGTGCCCAAACCGGTAGTACAGCACCATCACCGTTGAGGTCAGTACCCAGGTAATGGGGTACACAATGGCCACCCCACGGATGTCGTGGAAGAAGGACATGATCCAGAACAGCAGAATACTTCGAATCACACAGAGATTCATTAAGATGATGAGCATGGGCGGCAGTGATTTTCCTGTCCCGCGGATGGTACAGGCCAGGACCTCATGAATCACATAGATCCAGTAAAAGGGGAAGGAATAGCGGGCCGCCTGGATACCGTAAGCGATCACTGCCTCTTCTTTGTTGAAGAGGCCGAAGATCGGACGGGCAAAGACGGTCATCAGCCCACAGGTAATAACGGTGACTCCGATTCCCATGGCAATACAGACCAGCGCCCCCTGCTTTACCCGTTTCATGTTTCCTGCGCCGGTATTCTGACCGGAAAACGTTGTGGCTGCCTGTCCGAAAGCCGCAATGGGATAGTAGATGGGAAGCTCCGCCTGAAAATAAACAGCAAATGCCGCAATGGCATCCACATCAAATCCGTTGATCTGGTACTGGATCAGCACATTGGAAAACTCGATGACCAGACTCTGGAGCCCGGCCGGTATGCCGATGGCAAGGATCCGTTTTGCACTGTCCCGGTCCGGCCTGATGCATCTGATATGCAGGCGATACGGTTCTTCCTCCCGAAGCAGAAAAGCAAACGCCAGAAGTGCTGCCGCCGTCTGGGACAGGAGTGTGGCCATGGCCGCTCCAAGGACTCCCCAGCGCAGCCCTGCCACAAACACGGCATCCACAGCCACATTGATGATTCCGCCGATCAGCTGGATCACCATAGGCACTCTGGAATTCCCCGTGGCACGGATGATCCCGGCACACATGTTAAAGGTCACAATGGAAAACAGTCCGCCAAAATAGAGCCGCAGATAGGCCGATGCGTCCGAAAAAATCTCCTCCGGAACATGAAGCCAGGTAAGCAGCACCGGAGCCAGAAGGACTCCAAACACCGACAGAACCGCTCCGCCGAAAAGTCCCAGAAAGACAGCCGTATGAATTGCCTTTTTTGTCCCGGCCACATCCTCTGCGCCGATCCGCTGTGCCGTCACCACCCCGGCTCCCACACTGACACCGGTAAAGAATCCCACCACGCAGGCCACCAGAATCCCGCTGGAGCCGACGGCCGCCGAAGCATTCTTTCCAACCAGATTCCCCACAAACAAAAGATCCACCGTGTTGTAAAGCTGCTGGATCAGGCTGGAGCCAAGAAGAGGCAGGGCAAAAAACAACAGCTGCTTCCAGATCACCCCCTCTGTCAGATCCACTGTTTTTCTGGATGTTTGTTTCATACTCTCCCTCCCGCTGTGCTGTATCGTTCCTTCCTCCGGGCAAAAAGCGTCCCGGAGCATTTTTCTGCAGATACCACAGCCCGCAGGGATTCATTCTCCTGCGGGCCGGTTACTTGCTTTTTTATTTATTTTCTGTTTTTACTCCATGGTCACTGTCACAGGATCCAGATGCCAGATCTCATCGACATACTGCTGGATGGTCCGGTCAGAGCTGAACTTTCCGGAGCAGGCTACATTGAGGATCGCAGCCTTTGTCCACCAGGTCCTGTCACGGTAAGCGGTGTCCACACGCTTCTGGGCATCTGCATAGGAACGGAAATCCTTTAAGATAAAGTACGTATCCGCCTTGCTGGTGCTCATGGTATTCAGCAGAGAATTGTACAGGTCACGGAACAGCTCGGGATCCTTCGGTGAATAAAAGCCGTTGATGAGCTGCATCAGTACCTGGCGGATCTCCGCGTCACTGTTGAAGATATCCATGGGATTGTAGCCGCCGTTGTTCTCCAGGTCAATGACCTCCTTGGCGCTCATGCCAAAGATAAATGCATTGTCCTTTCCGACTTCCTCCACGATCTCCACATTGGCGCCGTCCATGGTTCCCAGAGTCAGTGCACCGTTTAACATGAACTTCATGTTGCCGGTGCCGGAAGCCTCCTTGCTGGCTGTGGAGATCTGCTCGCTGACATCAGCTGCCGCAAAAATGATCTCCGCATTGGAAACCCGGTAGTCCTCAATGAATACGACCTTGATCTTGCCGCCAATGGACTTGTCGTTGTTGATCACATCGGCCACTGAATTGATCAGCTTGATCGTAAGCTTTGCGATCTTATAACCGGCAGCAGCCTTGGCACCGAAGATAAAGGTTCTGGGCACCATATCCATGTCCGGATTGTCCTTTAACTGGTTATAGAGATACATGACATGAAGGATGTTCATGAGCTGTCTCTTGTACTCATGGAGACGCTTTACCTGAACATCGAAGATGGAATTGGGATCCACATCGATGCCGTTGTGCTCCTTGATATACCGGGCCAGACGTACCTTGTTCTTGTACTTGATCTCCTGGAATTCCTTCTGGGACTTCTTATCGTCCGCATACCCGGCCAGCGCCTTGATCTTGGACAGGTCAGTTACCCACTCGTCCGTTCCGATCTTCTTCGTCACCCAGTCTGCGAGAAGCTCATCTCCGTGAAGGAGGAACCGTCTCTGGGTAATACCGTTTGTCTTATTATTGAACTTCCAGGGTGTCATCTCATAGAAGTCTTTCAGAACCTCTTTCTTCAGGATCTCGGTATGAAGCTCTGCCACACCGTTGACGGAAAAGCTTCCGACAATGGCAAGATGAGCCATTTTTACCTGTCCGTCGCGGAGGATCGCCATTTTCTGAATCTTCTCTTCATTTCCGGGATACTGCTCCTGGATCTGAAGAACGAAGCGGCGGTCGATCTCCTGAACGATCTGATAGATTCTGGGCAGCAGTCTGGAGAACAGGTCGATGGGCCATTTTTCCAGTGCCTCTGCCATGATGGTATGGTTGGTGTACGCACAGGTTCTCGTTGTGATATCCCATGCTTCATCCCAGCCCAGACCCTCTTCATCCACCAGGATCCGCATCAGCTCTGCCACGGCAACTGAAGGATGGGTATCGTTCATCTGGAATATCACCTTCTCCGGAAGCTCATGGATATCGCTGTGCAGTGCCTTGAACTTCTTGATGGCACGCTGCACGCTGGCAGAAATAAAGAAGTACTGCTGCTTTAACCGCAGCTCTTTTCCTGCATAATGGTTATCATTGGGATAAAGAACCTCAACGATGTTCTTTGCCAGGTTCTCCTGCTCTACGGCGTTCAGATAATCGCCTTTATCAAAGGAATCCAGGTTAAAGGTGTTGATGGGCTCTGCATCCCAGATCATCAGGCTGTTGACTACGTTGTTGCCGTAGCCGACAATCGGAAGATCATAGGGCACTGCACGGACAGACTGATAGCCCTCCTGGACATACCAGTTTCTTCCGTCTCTCCATTCGGTCTTTACATAGCCTCCGAACTTAACCTCACAGGCATATTCGTCACGGCGCACTTCAAACGGATTGCCGTCCTTCAGCCAGTCATCGGGCTCCTCGATCTGGAAGCCGTCACGGATGGCCTGTTTGAACATCCCGTACTTATAGCGGATTCCGCAGCCGTAGGCCGCATAGCCCAGAGTTGCCAGGGAATCCAGGAAACAAGCCGCCAGACGGCCGAGGCCGCCGTTTCCGAGAGCCGGATCACGCTCCTGGTCCTCGATCACATTGAGATCAAAGCCAAGCTCATCGAGTGCCTCGCGGATCCCTTCTCTGGCGCGGATATTGATGATATTATTGCCAAGGGCTCTGCCCATGAGGAACTCCATGGACATGTAATACAGGGTCTTGGCGTCCTGCTCCACATACTGCTTATGGGTTGCAATCCATTCATCGATGATGACATCCTTCACAGCGTAGGCTACTGCCTGGAACACCTGTGCCGGTGTCGCATCGGAAATGGTCTTGCGGTAAAGATTCTTTACATTACTGACTACTTCCTGCTTGAACTGTTCCTTATTAAACTGATAGCTGGACATGATTACCTCCTTTGGTCATTTCAGCCCCCCGACTGAACATTTTATTCGCGGCCCCATCGGTGTAACCCCAGATGTCGCTCTTAAACAGTCGCTTTCTCCACACCAAGCATAACATGTTCGCCGTTAATATTCCAGTCTTTTTCGTATCCGGCGATCTTTCCGATGTAAATATTCTTTGCCAGGACCTCAGATTTGATCTGATCGGTGTAATCCTTCAGGATTCCGGCGATCTTCTCGTTCTCATCCTGATACAGATTGATCTGGTCCATGACCTCGAAGCCGGCTTCCTTTCTCATGGTCTGGATCTTGCTGATGATCTCGCGGACAAAGCCCTCCTCGATCAGCTCCGGCGTCAAGTTGGTGTCCATAACCACGGTTACTTCCTTATCTGCTTCGGTCACATAGCCCTCCTTCTGAGTCATGTCGATGAGCAGATCTTCTTTTCCGAGAGTTACTTCCGTTCCGCCGATGCTCATGGATAAGAAGCCCTTTTCATTAAGCTCATCCATGGCTGCATTGCCGTCCAGACCGGAGAGTGCTGCCTTGATCTGACCTAACAGCTTTCCGTACTTCGGTCCTACCGTCCGCATCTGAGGCTTGAAGGTATAGGTTGTGAACTCACGCACATCATCGGTGAATACAGCCTTCTTCACATTCAGCTCATCCTCCACGATCTCCTCGTAGAACTCCGGAAGCGTGAACAGTGCCTTCACAAACATCTTGCCAATGGGCTGACGATTCTTGATATTGGCGGTATTTCTGCATGCACGTCCCATGACAACAACCTTCAGGACATGCTCCATGTTATCCTCCAGCTCCTTGTCTATATGCTCCTCACATACGGTGGGGAAGTCACACAGATGAACGCTTTCGGGCGCGGTCTTGTCGATGGAGCAGACCAGGTTGCGGTAAATATCCTCGGTCATGAACGGAATCATGGGTGCCGCTGCCTTGCTGACCGTTACCAGTGCAGTGTAGAGGGTCATGTAGGCATTGATCTTATCCTGTCCCATGCCCTTTGCCCAGAAACGCTCACGGCTTCTTCTTACATACCAGTTGGACAGATCATCCACGAACTCCTGAAGTGCTCTTGCCGCTTCGGGAATCCGGTAGTTTGCCAGGTTGTCGTCCACAGCCTTGACCATGCTGTTCATCTTGGACAGGATCCATTTGTCCATAACAGACAGCTTCGTGTAGTCCAGTGTATATTTTGTTGCGTCAAAGTTATCAATATTCGCATACAGGACAAAGAATGCGTAGGTGTTCCATAAGGTTCCCAGGAACTTTCTCTGTCCCTCCATAACCGCCTTGCCATGGAACCGGTTGGGCAGCCAGGGTGCGCTGTTGATGTAGAAATACCAGCGGATTGCATCGGCTCCGTAGGTTTCCAGTGCATCGAAGGGATCTACCGCGTTGCCCTTGGACTTGCTCATCTTCTGGCCGTTCTCATCCTGAACATGGCCCAGAACGATTACGTTCTCATAAGGCGCCTTGTCGAACAGCAAGGTGGAGATGGCAAGGAGGGAGTAGAACCAGCCTCTTGTCTGGTCAACAGCCTCGGAGATAAACTGTGCCGGGAACTGCTGCTTGAACAGATCCTCGTTCTCAAAGGGATAATGATGCTGTGCGAACGGCATGGAACCGGAATCGAACCAGCAGTCGATCACCTCGGGAACACGATGCATCTGCTTTCCGCAGTCGGGGCAGGTGATGGTCACATCATCAATGTAAGGACGGTGCAGCTCAATATTGTCGGGGCAGTTGGGAGACATGCTCTTCAGCTCCTCAATGCTTCCGATGGAATGCTGGCAGCCGCACTCACATTCCCAGATATTTAAAGGAGTTCCCCAGTAACGGTTTCTGGAAAGGCCCCAGTCCTGAACGTTCTCCAGCCAGTCGCCGAACCGTCCCTTTCCGATGCTCTCGGGAATCCAGTTGATAGTGTTGTTATTGCGGATCAGGTGCTCCTTTACCTCGGTCATCTTGATGAACCAGGACTCACGCGCATAGTAGATCAGAGGCGTTCCGCATCTCCAGCAATGAGGATAGCTGTGCTCGAACTTGGGCGCATCGAAAAGCTGTCCTCTCTCGTCCAGCCACTGCAGCACCTTGGGATCGGCATCCTTGACAAACAGTCCGGCGAACGGTGTATCTGCGGTCATGTCACCTTTTCCGTCAACCAGCTGTACAAACGGCATATTGCCGTACTTTCTGCATACACGGGCATCATCTTCACCGAATGCCGGAGCGATATGAACCACGCCGGTACCGTCGCCCATCGTAACATACGTATCACATAACACAAAGAATGCCTTCTTATGCTGCTTGTCTGCCACATTCTTCGCACACTCAAATAACGGCTCATATTCCTTGTATTCCAGATCCCTGCCCTTATAGGTCTCCAGCACTTCATACGCAGGAGCACCGTCTTTTCCGAGCTTTCCGAGAACGGTGTCCAGAAGCGCGGTCGCCATATAATAGGTATATCCGTCTGCCGCCTTGACCTTTGCATAGTCCTCATCGGGGTTTACGCAGAGGGCGATGTTGGAGGGCAGCGTCCAGGGAGTCGTCGTCCATGCCAGGAAATAGGCGTCCTCGTCCTTTACCTTAAAGCGGACAACGGCGGAACGTTCCTTGACATCCTTGTAGCCCTGGGCAACCTCATGGCTGGACAGCGGAGTTCCGCAGCGAGGGCAATAGGGTACGATCTTGAAGCCCTTGTATAACAGCTTCTTATCCCAGATCTTCTTTAATGCCCACCACTCGGACTCGATGAAATCATTATCATACGTTACGTAAGGATGCTCCATATCCGCCCAGAATCCGACGGTATCCGAGAATTTCTCCCACATGCCCTTGTATTTCCAGACGCTCTCCTTACAATGCTCGATGAACGGCTCCAGACCGTACTGCTCGATCTGCTCCTTTCCGTCCAGTCCCAGCATCTTCTCGACTTCCAGCTCAACGGGAAGTCCGTGGGTATCCCAGCCGGCCTTTCTGGGTACCATATACCCCTTCATGGTACGGTAACGGGGAATCATATCCTTGATAACACGGGTCAGCACATGACCGATATGGGGCTTGCCGTTTGCAGTCGGCGGGCCATCATAAAAGGTATAGGTTTCACCCTTCTTCCGGTTTTCAATACTCTTCTCGAAGATCTCGTTCTCTTTCCAGAACTCTCCGACCTTCTTTTCCCGTTCCACAAAATTCATGTTTGTGGGGACTTTGTTATACATAGTATACCTCCTGATAGATTAAATAAATCCGATAAATATACGATAAGAATGTGCCTTGGCACATTCTTCGCCTGCGGCGCGCCGCTCTCGCGGCATGCTTCCTCTGCGCCGCAGTGCGATCCCGCCCGGCAGGGCTTTTATGTTAGCAGGAATTCCAACGGAATCCTGCTAACATAAAAAGCTCCGTCCAGAAAAGGACGAAGCTTATTCTTCGTGTTACCACCTGTTCTGCGTACACCGTTTCCGGTCATACACGCTCCTTTTAACGGGGGAAACCGGCCCGGCCTACTTTGTTCTTCAGCCTGCTGCTCGGGAGTGATCTTCAGTCCGCCATTACTCATCCCGGGCTCCCACCTGTCCCCGGGTCTCTGTGACTTTCCTGCCGGCCTACTGTCTCCGTCTGGGCATTTTGCCTATCGTTTTTCATTATAGAAGCGGGCGGAAGAAAAGTCAAGGGGGAAACAGACAGGAAAATGCACAAAAACTCCGAAAAAATCGCTTTTCACGGCCCACCCGGACCGGCCGGCTGAATGTTCTATCCAAGAGCTTCCGCATGATCTGTCCAGATTTCCGTGAGCTTCTCCCTCAGTTCTTCACTTGCATGAAATCGGATCACATATGCTTCTGTTGTATAGTTTTGCTTTTCGGAAATCACTGCATTCTCTGCATACGGCTTATAAAACGGAAAAAATGTATACGTATCTGCCTCGATTACCATCCCATCCGTGCCATAACGCTGCCATAAGATCGGCGAATCATAATGATACGTCAGTCGAATCGTATCCTCTTCCGGTTCTGTGATATACGATAATAACACAAATTCCAGTTTTCCGTTTTTCAAGCTGTTTTCCCAGCAGTCCGACACAAGCTGGTGAATCTCCTCGTATTCCGAATCGCCGGCAGATATCATTACCTTCCGATTGTCTTTCTCCAGATAAATCATGTCCGGTGATTCTAATGTCGTCAATGCTAAACATCTATCCTCTGCCTGCTTTCTTTTTTTATAAGAACCCATCACACTCAAAATGATTAGCAGTCCGGCAACGCAGGATATCAGGCCAATAAACAATTTTTTCATAAAGCCTCCCTCTCCAGTCCGTTGATGTACCTTGTAAATACAAGATAAGTCACTGTTACCGTGATCACATTGGACACGGGCTCTGCCAGGAACACGCCCATGACGCCCATAAAGAACGGGAACACCAGAACCAGCGGCACCAGTACGAAGATCTTCCGCATAAGTCCGAAGATCAGGGAATACTTGGCATTTCCCATGGCGATGAACATGTGCTGGTTCACCATCTGCATACCGATCACAAAGTTCATGCAGAACGCAATACGGATCGAGGTGGTACAGGCTGCCAGAAGTGCTCCATCATTGGTAAACAGTGCTGCCACCTGCCCGGGGAAGAGCATATAGACCAGCCACAGTGTCACCGAGCAGGTCAGAGAACAGATCCGGGCATAATGGATCGTTTTCTTCATACGGCCGTAATCAGAAGCACCCATACAGTAGCCCACAATGGGCTGTGCGCCCTGGGTAATTCCCTGAAGCGGCATGAAAAAGATCTGGGACATGCTGTAAACAATGGTCATGCAGCCAATATACAGATCTCCGGAGGCACTGTCCGGGCTCCAGTAGCGTAAAAGCAGATTGACCAGGATCTGAACCACACTCTCATTGAACAGAAAGATAAAAGTCGAAACACCGAGGGCGCAGATCTTTTTTGTATGGAACCAGCTGAGCGCCATGTTTTTGAACCTGATCCGTACCGAAAGCCGTCTGGAAAACACTAAAAGATACAGCACCCAGATGGCGGAAACGGTCTGGGAGATCAGCGTTGCCAGCGCGGCTCCGGCGATCCCCATGTGAAGCTTGTAAATAAAGATCGGATCCAGGATCAGATTTAAGAGCGCACCGATCACCACGGTCACAGTCCCGTAAAGAGCCTGCCCCTGGGCGTTCAGAAACGAATTCATTCCAAGGCTGATCATGACCGGGATCGTTCCCAGAACATATATTTTCAGATAGGAAGAGGCATAGGGAAGTGCCTCGGCGCTGGCGCCGAACAGACGCAGGATCGGATCACAGAACACATAGAATACCGCTGTCAGAACAGCGCCCAGAATCAGCAGGAGACTCAGAGAAAGTCCCTGGAGCTTCGCGGCTGTTTCGCGGTCGCTCTCCCCTAATTTTATAGAAAGAAGCGGTGCGCCGCCCCGGCCGATCAGATAGCTGAACGCCGAAATGATCTGAATGATGGGCATGGTAAGCCCCAGTCCCGCAAGGGCCGTCAAGCCGACGCCCTCCATGCGGCCGATGAAGATCCGGTCCACCATGCTGTACAACGCATTGACGATCTGGGCAATGGTGCCGGGAATTGCCAGCTTTAACAGGAGCGGCAGGATCTTTCCGCTTTTTAACTGCTCCTCCATGCTCGGTTTACTCATGATTGTTCCTCCAGGACAACAGCAGCCGGCAAATCCATGCCAGCTGCCATCTTTCTTTTCTTTCAGGATTTTCTGATCCCGCCTGTTTTACGCCTGCTCTGCTTTTGCCTTCTCGTCCCAGGAGTAGGTGGGATTTAAGGTCACGCTCCGTCCGCCGGATACCTCGATGGTGGTTCCGGTCATGTAGGATGCACCCTGTCCGCAGAGGAATACCACGGGAGCTGCGATTTCCTTCGGCTCTGCCACACGGTTTAACAGCGTGCCTCTTGCATTGTAGTCCAGCTCTGCCTGAGGGATCGTTGCCTTCACTGCGGGAGTTGCTGTAAAGCCGGGCATCACGCAGCAGACACGGACACCGTAAGCGGCATATTCACCGGCCAGGGTCTGGGTCAGGTTCACGATGGCGGCCTTCATGGGGCCGTACAGGGTACTTCTTCCGGCTGTGGGGCATCTCGCTGCCAGAGAACTGATGTTGACAATGGCACCGCCGCCCTGCTTCTTCATATAACGGAAGGCAGCCTGTCCGCCGAATACGGCAGATTTGAAGGTCACGCCGGTGATTAGCTCGATGTCGGCATCGGTGAACTCATCGCCCTCTTTGAATACGGTGATTCCCACATTGTTCACCCATGCATCAATCGTTCCGAACTTCGCAGCCACATGATCGGCGAAATCATACACCTGCTGCTCCTTGCTCACGTCCATGGCTTCATAATATACTTCGCCGAGAGCGCCAAGCTCCTCTGCCGCTTTCTTTAATTCCTCTTCCTTTCTTGCACAGATGGCAACCCTCGCGCCCTCCTGCAGAAACGCCTTTGCAATGGCATAACCGATTCCCTTGCTGCCGCCAAGTACCACGGCGGTTTTTCCCTTTAATCCAAGATCCATGAAAAGCTCCTCCTTTTTTACGCCTGCCGGCGCATTATTCGTTCCGGCCGGATATGCGGCTGCCCGTCATCCGACTCGTCATACTACTGTTATCATAGCACAGGTTTTCCGAACGGGCAATCTGCTATCGTGCTTAGTTTATCTGCCTTTTCGCGGCTCCACCCAGGCCAGCCAACCGGCACATTTACTAGTTGCCTCTGTCTGGCCCGGGCAGTGGATCCGCGAAGAAACACGAATATTAACAAGGAGTATCAATGATAACTAAATAAAAGAAGGTCAGAATTTCTTCCAGCCTTTCTCTCTTTTTATTAGCTTTGATTGTTAAAACTAATCTCAGCTAATTTAATAGCTATTGAATAACCCAATCTGTATATGCCAGATTAATAGATACTCCACGGTTTCCATGTCCATCATTATATAAATCTTATACGCTTCCTCATAACAACCTCCTAACTAATCTAAAGAATTAATGTACTGAAACAATTCATTTAACTTATCAAAAGGTACGGAATACGTTTTACACACAAAACCATCTATCACCAACAAGTCACCCAAAATGCGTAAACTCTTATTATCAGAATATTGAATCCATATTTTCCAACCTTTTCCTGGATCAGTCAATTTACAAGTGCCTTTTTCAAAAGAATTCAGCATGTTGCATATCGTTTCTATTTCATCTCTTTTTAATATTTTCTCTCGAATTTCCCCATCGCCTACCAAATAAGTTATCTTCATATTTTCTATTTGAGATGCTTCCAGAAAAAATGGTGTATGCTTCATTCTTATAACAAGAATTAATCCAATAGTCCCTATCAACACAACTACTATTAATATTGCAATCATCTTTTTTTTCATAATAATAGCCACCGCCTCTCCAAATTAATATTTAATTCCCATTGTATTCACCTCCTATAATCAATATATAACAATAATATATTTGTTCTATTATGATAACACATTTTTATTTTTTATGTCAATATATCTATATTTTCATTTTTATGTGACTGAATAGACCAATTAATATTATTAATTATCAAAAAACAAACCAACTTTTTATTTTCAGAATGTTCAGCTATTTGTATCACAATATATACCTAAAAATTTTATATCAAAATCGTTCAAATAAAAAGAAGGCCTCATTCTCCTTTCTCAATTGTAATCCTATTATATGATGTCGGGGTCAAAACCATAAATAACTTTTTTCTATTTCTATAGTACCTTGAAAAATTCATATTTTGTAGCATATTGCTGGACTTTTGAGGAAATATGTGGGATATTCTCTACTTTGTTTTATGCAAGTATCGGATTTTGGATATAGTTTCCCAAGCCCTTCACATAGTTGAAAAATTTTCGGAAATTCAATGCTGCTATTTTGGATCCGAAAAAGAACTTACCTCGCTAATGCATGATATATTAAATACCATGCTGCCATGGATCATAACATCCCCTGCGCAGCAAACATGCACGCTTCCGGCTGGTTGAAATCCTGCCCGCGTGCTCCAGAGCTCTACTATTTCGCGAACGAAGGGGAATCCAATTTCCTGGATTCCCCTTCGAATTCTTTATTCTTCAGTTGTATCTTCTTCAGCCACAGGAGCCTCTGCTTCTTCCGCTTCAGCAGTATCAGCCTCTGCTGTTTCTGCATCGGGGGCGTCTGCTTCGTGTTCCTCGGCCATGGAAAGCTCATCCATGCCGAAGTCTTCACCGAAATCCTCGGAGAGAACGATCTCATCATCGGGCTCTACATCGGTGTTCAGCTTTACGGAACGGTAACGCTTCATACCGGTTCCGGCCGGGATCAGCTTACCGATCAGTACGTTCTCCTTCAGACCGATCAGCGGATCGACCTTACCGTTGATGGCAGCCTCCGTCAGAACCTTTGTGGTCTCCTGGAAGGATGCTGCGGACAGGAAGGAGTTGGTTGCCAGGGAAGCCTTTGTGATACCAAGAAGGATCTGCTTGCCCTCTGCGGGACGCTTGCCCTCCTCGATCAGCTTCTCGTTCATCTCATCGAAGTCCAGAACCTCCATGGAGATGCCGGGCAGGATTCCGCTGTCGCCGCTGTTTTCGATGCGAATCTTCTTTAACATCTGGCGAACGATAACCTCAACGTGCTTGTCGTTGATTTCCACACCCTGGAGACGGTATACACGCTGTACTTCCTGGAGCATATAATCCTGTACGGCGCGGACGCCCTTGATCTTCAGGATATCGTGAGGATTGATACTACCTTCGGTCAGCTCATCACCGGCCTCCAGTACCTGACCGTCAAGGACCTTGATTCTGGATCCGTAAGGGATCAGATAAGTCTTGGAATTTCCGGTCTCGTTGTCGGTAACAACGATCTCACGCTTCTTCTTTGTATCTTTGATCGCGACTGTGCCGCCGAACTCTGCGATAATGGCAAGGCCCTTGGGCTTTCTTGCCTCAAAAAGCTCCTCCACACGGGGAAGACCCTGTGTGATATCGTTACCGGCCACACCGCCGGTATGGAAGGTTCTCATAGTAAGCTGTGTACCGGGCTCACCGATGGACTGCGCCGCGATGATGCCGACAGCCTCACCAACCTGGACCGGCTGGCCGGTTGCCATGTTGGCACCGTAGCACTTTGCACATACACCAAGATGGGACTTACAGCTTAAAATGGTACGGATCTTCACGGACTTGCGTCCAAGCTTATCCAGCACCTTCATGGCTGCGGCAGCCAGCTTCGGTGTACACATCTGGTTTGCCTTCACCACTACCTCGCCGGTGTCGGGATCGACGATATCCTCAGCGATGAAACGCCCTGTCAGACGCTCCTCCAGGCTCTCGATAACCTCACGGCCGTCGGTAAATGCGCTGATCTCCATGTAGGGGATCGCTTTTCCGGCGCAGCAGTCATCATCACGGATGATCAGATCCTGAGATACGTCTACCAGACGTCTTGTCAGGTAACCGGAGTCAGCGGTACGGAGAGCTGTATCGGACAGACCCTTTCTTGCACCATGAGCGGAGATGAAGTACTCCAGTACGTCCAGACCTTCTCGGAAGTTGGACTTGATGGGCAGCTCGATGGTACGGCCGGTTGTATCAGCCATCAGGCCACGCATGCCGGCAAGCTGTTTGATCTGCTTATCGGAACCACGGGCACCGGAATCTGCCATCATGAAGATGTTATTATATTTATCAAGGCCGGACAGCAGATCGTGTGTCAAGATTTCATCGGTCTTCTTCCAGGTCTCAACAACTTCCTTGTAACGCTCCTCCTCGGTTACAAGACCGCGGCGGAAGTTCTTTGCAATCCGGTCAACCGTTGCCTGTGCGTCAGAGATCAGCTGCTTCTTTGTCGCAGGTACGGTCATATCGGAAATGGATACAGTCATGGCTGCTCTTGTGGAGTACTTGTAGCCCATGGCCTTGATCGCATCGAGCGTCTCGGCTGTCTTGATGGGGCCGTGGGTATTGATGACCTTCTCAAGGATCTGCTTCAGGCCCTTCTTTCCTACATGGAAATCGATCTCCAGCTTGAACTCGTTCTCCGGATCGCTCCGGTCTACAAATCCAAGATCCTGAGGAATGATCTCATTAAAGAGGAACCGGCCTACGGTGGATTCTACCACACCACTCTTTACGCTACCGTCTTCCATCGTCTTGCTCACTCTCACCTTTACACGGGAGTGAAGAGTAACAGCCTTATTTTCATAAGCGAGGATCGCTTCATTAATGCTCTTGAATACCATGCCTTCGCCCACAGATCCGGGACGCTCCTGGGTCAGATAGTAAATACCAAGAACCATATCCTGGGACGGAACGGCAACGGGGCCGCCATCGGAGGGCTTTAACAGGTTATTCGGTGACAGCAGCATAAACCGGCACTCTGCCTGTGCTTCTACAGACAGGGGCAGATGGACAGCCATCTGGTCACCGTCAAAGTCTGCGTTGAACGCGGTACAAACCAGGGGGTGAAGCTTGATTGCCTTACCTTCTACCAGGATCGGCTCGAAAGCCTGGATACCAAGACGATGCAGAGTTGGTGCACGGTTTAACATAACCGGATGCTCCTTAATAACATCTTCCAGAATATCCCATACTTCAGTCTGAAGACGCTCCACCATCTTCTTGGCACTCTTGATGTTGTGGGTGATGCCTCTGGCAACCAGCTCCTTCATAACGAAGGGCTTGAATAATTCGATTGCCATTTCCTTCGGCAGACCGCACTGATAGATCTTTAACTCGGGGCCTACAACGATAACGGAACGGCCGGAGTAGTCTACACGCTTTCCTAACAGGTTCTGGCGGAAACGTCCCTGCTTACCCTTTAACATATCAGAAAGAGACTTTAACGGACGGTTTCCGGGGCCGGTTACGGGACGGCCTCTTCTGCCGTTGTCGATGAGCGCATCGACAGCTTCCTGGAGCATACGCTTCTCGTTGCGGACGATGATGTCCGGAGCGCCTAACTCCAGCAGTCTTGCCAGACGGTTGTTTCGGTTGATGATCCGACGGTACAGGTCATTCAAATCGGAGGTTGCAAAACGACCGCCGTCCAGCTGTACCATAGGACGCAGATCCGGCGGAATGACCGGGATCACATCCATAACCATCCATTCGGGCTTGTTGCCGGAGGCACGGAAGGCCTCGACAACCTCCAGACGCTTGATGATTCTTGCCCGCTTCTGTCCGCTGGCATCTTTCAGTGCATTCTTTAATTCTTCGGAATCCTTCTCCAGGTCGATGGCCTTTAACAGCTCCTGGATTGCCTCGGCACCCATGCCGACACGGAAGGTATTTCCGTATTTATCGTATGCTTCCCGGTATTCCTTCTCGGAAAGCACCTGCTTGTACTGGAGATCGGAGGTTCCCTTATCCAGTACAATATAAGATGCGAAGTAAAGGACTTTCTCCAGGGTTCTGGGGGACAGATCCAGGATCAGTCCCATCCGGCTGGGGATTCCCTTGAAATACCAGATATGAGATACCGGCGCAGCCAGGGCGATATGGCCCATACGCTCACGGCGGACACTGGACTTTGTTACCTCAACGCCGCAGCGGTCGCAGATAACGCCCTTATATCTGATCTTTTTATATTTCCCACAATGGCACTCCCAGTCCTTGCTGGGCCCGAAAATACGCTCGCAGTACAGACCGTCCTTCTCCGGCTTTAAGGTTCTGTAGTTAATGGTCTCCGGCTTTTTAACCTCGCCATGGGACCACTCCAGGATCTTTTCCGGGGAAGCCAGACCGATCTTGATCGCGTCAAAGGTCAACGGCTGATAGGTTTCATTCGTTGTTTCAGGCATGAGTGGTTCTCCCTTCTAAATCTATATCCATTCAGTTTCCGGTATTACTCTGCGTCATCGTCAGAATCCTCGGTATAATCATCATTTACATAATCATCATCCGCATCCTCTGTCTTTTCGCCTTCTGCGCTCACCAGCTCACCATCGCTGCTGAACTCCTGCTTCTGATAGCCCATGTCACCATAGGACTCTTCATAGTTATTGAATACCCGGTCACTGTTGATAAGCGCATTGATATCGGTATTGCCGTAATCGGTATCCTCGGCGATCTCCACTTCCTCGCCTTCCTCATCCAGCAGACGTACATCGAGGCCAAGGGACTGAAGCTCTTTTAACAGTACCTTAAAGGACTCGGGAACACCGGGAGTCGGAATATTTTCGCCCTTGATGATGGCTTCGTAGGTCTTTACACGGCCCACAACATCATCGGACTTGGAGGTTAAGATTTCCTGCAGTGTGTAAGCCGCACCGTATGCCTCCAGTGCCCATACCTCCATCTCACCGAAACGCTGGCCGCCGAACTGGGCTTTTCCGCCGAGAGGCTGCTGGGTTACCAGGGAGTAAGGGCCGGTGGAACGCGCATGGATCTTATCATCTACCAGATGATGCAGCTTCAGGTAGTGCATGTGTCCGATGGTTACCGGACTGTCGAAGAATTCGCCGGTCCGTCCGTCACGAAGACGAACCTTGCCGTCTCTGCGGATCGGAACGCCCTTCCAGAGTTCTCTGTGATCCTTGTTCTCTTCCAGGAATTCCATAACGCCGGGCTTTAACTCGCCGTCATATTTCTTCTTGAATTCGTCCCATTCCATATTGACATAATCGTTTGCCAGATCAAGGGTTCCCATGATGTCATCCTCGTCTGCACCGTCAAATACAGGAGTGGATACGTTGAAGCCAAGGGCCTTTGCAGCCAGAGACAGATGGATCTCCAGCACCTGTCCGATATTCATACGGGAAGGCACGCCCAGAGGATTCAGAACGATATCCAGCGGACGACCGTTGGGCAGGAACGGCATATCCTCTACGGGAAGTACACGGGAAACAACACCCTTGTTTCCGTGACGGCCTGCCATCTTGTCACCGACAGAAATCTTTCTCTTCTGTGCAATATAAATGCGAACCTTCTGATTTACGCCGGGAGCCAGCTCATCGCCGTTCTCTCTGGTGAAGATCTTGGCATCCACAACGATACCGTAAGCACCGTGAGGTACCTTTAAAGAGGTATCACGAACCTCTCTTGCCTTCTCACCGAAGATTGCGCGGAGCAGACGCTCCTCAGCTGTCAGCTCAGTTTCACCCTTGGGAGTTACCTTGCCGACCAGAATATCTCCGGCACGGACCTCGGCACCGATCCGGATGATACCGCGCTCATCAAGATCCTTCAGTGCGTCCTCACCGACACCGGGAACATCTCTTGTGATCTCCTCCGGTCCCAGCTTGGTATCACGGGATTCGGACTCATATTCTTCAATATGAACGGAGGTATATACATCATCCTGAACAAGGCGTTCGCTTAAGAGAACCGCATCCTCGTAATTGTAGCCTTCCCAGGTCATAAAACCGATCAACGGGTTCTTGCCCAGTGCGATCTCGCCGTCCTTCGTGGAAGGACCGTCCGCGATCACCTCACCCTTTTCTACGTGGTCACCCTTGTAGACAATGGGCTTCTGGTTGTAGCAGTTGCTCTGGTTGCTTCTGGAGAATTTGGTCAGATGATATACATCCTTTTCTCCTTTATCCGTACGGATAATGATCTCATTGGAAGCGGAGCGTTCTACCACACCGGCATTTCTGGCCACCACGCATACGCCGGAGTCGACGGCAGCCTTTGCCTCGATACCGGTTCCTACTACAGGAGCCTCTGTGGACAGAAGCGGTACAGCCTGGCGCTGCATGTTTGATCCCATCAGCGCACGGTTCGCATCATCGTTCTGCAGGAACGGGATCATGGCAGTTGCCACGGAGAATACCATTCTCGGAGATACGTCCATCAGATCGATCTTCTGCTTCTGGAATTCGGATGTTTCCTCACGGAAACGGCCTGATACGTTATTTCTGATGAAATGGCCTTCCTCATCCAGTGCTTCGTTTGCCTGCGCTACAATATAATTATCCTCTTCATCTGCGGTCAGATATACAACCTCGTCCGTAACCACCGGGTTCTTGGGGTCGGTTGTACGGTCAACCACACGGTAAGGAGCCTCAACAAAGCCGTACTGGTTCACTCTTGCATAGCTTGCAAGGGAGTTGATCAGACCGATGTTGGGACCTTCTGGTGTCTCGATGGGGCACATTCTTCCGTAATGGGTATAATGAACGTCTCGCACCTCGAAACCGGCTCGCTCTCTGGACAGACCGCCAGGGCCTAAGGCAGAAAGACGACGCTTGTGGGTCAGCTCAGCCAGCGGGTTGTTCTGATCCATAAACTGGGACAGCTGGGAGCTTCCGAAGAATTCCTTCACAGCCGCCGTTACCGGCTTGATATTGATCAAGGACTGAGGCGTAATTCCCTCAATGTCCTGTGTTGTCATACGTTCACGTACCACACGTTCCATTCTGGAAAGACCGATACGGTACTGGTTCTGGAGCAGTTCTCCGACCGCACGGATACGGCGGTTGCCCAGATGATCGATATCATCATCGTTTCCAACGCCCCATTCCAGATGCATATTATAGTTAATGGATGCGAAGATATCTTCTCTTGTGATATGCTTCGGGATCAGCTCATGAATGGACTTGTGAACTGCTTCCTTTAATTCTTCCTCGGAAGCATCTGCATGTTCCTCCAGGAGCTGTTTCAGCACCGGATAGAACACAGCCTCCGTCACACCTGCTTCTGCCGGATCAAAGTCAACATACTCAGCCATATCAACCATCAGGTTCGACAGTACCTTGACCCTGCTTCTCGTTTCTGTTTCAACAAACACATAGGGTACTGCTGCATTCTGGATCTCGACTGCCAGTTCTTTTGTTACCTTTTCTCCGCCCGCTGCGATGATCTCACCGGTCTCGGTATTTACCACGTCCTCTGCCAGGATCTGTCCGGTGATCCGGTTTTTAAGGTGAAGCTTCTTATTAAACTTATAACGTCCTACCTTTGCCAGATCATATCTTCTGGGATCAAAGAACATACTCTTTAACAGGCTTTCGGCGCTGTCCACGGAAAGCGGTTCGCCGGGACGGATCTTCTTATATAACTCCAGGAGGCCGTCTTCATAATTATCAGACGTATCCTTTAAGATACTCGCCTCGATCTTCGGCTCATCACCGAACAGCTCGCGGATCTCCGCATTTGTTCCCACACCGAGAGCACGGATCAGAACGGTTACGGGAACCTTTCTCGTCCGGTCCACACGGGCGAAGAACACATCGTTGGAATCCGTTTCATATTCCAGCCATGCACCGCGGTTAGGGATTACCGTACAGGAGTAAAGGGTCTTTCCTACCTTATCGTGTGCGATTCCGTAATAGATACCGGGAGAACGGACCAGCTGGCTTACGATTACACGCTCCGCACCATTGATCACAAAAGAGCCTGTATCTGTCATTAACGGAAGATCGCCCATAAAAATTTCATGTTCACTGATCTCGTCCGTTTCCTTATTGATCAGACGTACACGCACCTTTAAAGGAGCCGCATAGGTCGCATCACGTTCCTTGCACTCCTCAATGGTATATTTGGTATCGTTCTTACATAAGGTAAAATCAACAAACTCCAGACTCAGATGTCCGGCAAAGTCTGCGATGGGAGAAATATCCTCCAGAACTTCCTTCAGCCCCTGGTCCAGGAACCACTGATAGGAGTCCTTCTGGATCTCAATCAGATTGGGCATCTCAAGAACTTCTTTCTGTCTTGCGAAGCTCATCCTCATGCTCTTGCCGGCTTTCACCGGGCGTATTCTGCAATTTTCCATTGACCTTTCACCCCTGTTTTCTTTATAATCAACTATAAGCTATCCATTTTTAACACTTGATCCCAGGGCACATGAGACCACAATAGTGCACATTCCATCTTAACACCTCAATGTCAAGCTGTCAATGAGTTTTTTCCTTATATTTACTGTTTTTTGCAAAAAGCCCGGTAGAAAACTCCAGTTTTGGTGTTTCCGGTGCTTGCAACCTGTCCCAAATAATGGTATAATGTAAAATGCACGAAAAAATTTCAGGAGGGTACCCCCATGCCTTTATGGTTAACGATTATTCTTATTATCCTGGCAGTCGTTGCCGCCATTCTCGTTGTTCTTTACTTTGTCGGCACCAAGCTCCAGAAAAAACAGGCAGAACAGCAGTCCATGATGGAGGCCATGGCTCAAACGGTGTCCATGCTGGTCATCGATAAAAAGCGGATGAAGCTGAAGGATGCCGGTTTTCCCCCGATGGTTTACGAACAGACCCCCAAATATCTCCGCCGCGCCAAGGTTCCTGTGGTAAAGGCAAAGGTCGGCCCCAGGATCATGACTCTGATGTGTGATGAAAAGGTATTTGCGGTTCTTCCCGTAAAGCAGGAGGCAAAGGTCGTTGTCAGCGGTATCTACATAACCGCGATCAAGAGTGTCCGCGGTTCCGGCATCACACCGCCGCCGTCCAAGAAAAAGAAAAAGGACAGAAAAGCGGACAAGCAGACCGCAAAGAAATAAAAACAAGTTCACAGCTTCGCCGATAAGGCTATATATTTTCTCTGTTTTCTGATTCAAAACAGCGGGAATATATAGCCTCTTTCTTTTGCAGCTCTTCAGGAGGATTTTTTATGAACCAGAATACGAACCAGAATACATCCCTGGGAACGGGAAGCATGTTCCCTCTTCTTATTAAAATGGCGGTTCCGCCGATGATCTCCATGCTGATCCAGTCTCTGTACAACATCGTGGACAGCATCTTCGTTGCCCGGTTAAGCAGCAACGCACTCTCCGCTGTTTCCATCATCTTCCCGATCCAGAATCTTTCCCTTGCCCTGGCAGTGGGAACCGGTGTCGGCCTGAATTCCTATATTGCAAGAAACATGGGCGCCGGAAACCAGCAGGCCGCCGATGACACGCCGGCCATCGGCATGATCCTTACCGGAATCCATTATGTGATCCTGGCCGTTCTCACCAGCCTTCTGATTCCTGCCTTTGTCAGCATGTATACAGAGGACAGTCAGATCCGTTCCATGTGCTACCAGTACGGCTACATTGTCATGCTGTTCTCCTTCGGCCAGCTTTTTCACATCACTGCGGAAAAGATCCTGCAGGCCACCGGCCACATGACCGCGCCCCTGGTCCTTGTGGGAATCGGCTGCGCCATCAATGTGGTTCTTGACCCGATCATGATCTTCGGTCTTTTGGGCTTTCCCGCCATGGGCGTTGCCGGAGCTGCTGCCGCAACCGTTATCGGCCAGATTATTTCCGGTTCCATCGGTATCCTCATGGTAGCCAGAGGCCGCGCCGGTCTTCCCCTGAAAAAGCCCCGCAGAGACATGATCACCGGACCGATCTTAAAGCAGATCTACGGTGTTGCCATTCCGTCCTCCATGATCATGGCACTTCCCTCTGTCCTGGTGGCCGGACTCAACGGAATCCTTTCCGGATTTTCTGCCATGGCAGTGACCGTATTCGGCGTCTATTACAAGCTTCAGACCTTTGTTTACATGCCTGTCAACGGACTGGTTCAGGGGATCCGTCCCATCATCGCCTTCAACTACGGTGCCGGAAACGTAAAACGGGAATCCGATGCGATCCGTCAGTCCCTGCTGATCTCTGCCGTGATCATGACCATGGGCCTGATTCTTTCCCAGCTCATTCCGCTTCCGGTTTTGAAAATCTTCAATTCCGATCCGGACATGCTTTCTCTGGGCGAACGGGCTCTCCGGATCATCAGCCTGGGCTTCCTGCCCTCGGCGCTCAGCATCATCACCTCCGCCGTGTTTGAATCCATCGGCAAGGGACTTCCCAGCCTTCTGGTGACGCTGTTCCGCCAGCTGGTCATCGTCCTGCCGCTGGCCTTTCTCTTCTCCGGGCTGTTCGGGCTTTCCGGCGTCTGGGCGGCTCTTCCCGCCGCAGAGCTCTGCACGGCAGTCTATTCCGCGGCGGTATTATTGCGTGAATTAAGGATACAGAAGAAACAATTCGAAGACTAAAACCCTTTTACTTCCTGCGGCATATAATAACCCAGGAGGTGCAATATGGATCAATTTGTTCTTATGGCACTGATTGCATCGCTGGGAACGTGGTTTATCACGGCGCTCGGCGCTGCGACCATTGCCTTTTTTAAATCCCCCAATCCGACAGCCTTAAATGTCATGCTGGGGTTCGCGTCCGGCGTCATGATCGCTGCCAGCTTCTGGTCTCTGCTGCAGCCTGCCATTGAACGGGCCGAGGCCGCTGGCGGTACTCCTGCCTGGCTGGTTGCTACTGCCGGCTTTCTCTTCGGCGCCCTGTTCATGTGGGCTTCCGATAAAGCCGTCAGCGTTTCCAGACTGCGGATCGGCTCCGGCAATCTGAAGCGGATCATTATGCTGGTGCTTTCCATTACGCTCCACAATATTCCCGAAGGGCTTGCCATCGGTGTCGCCTTCGGCGCATTAAAAAACAGCAGCACATCACCGGAAAGCCTGATGGCTGCTGTCTCCATTGCTCTTGGTATCGGTCTCCAGAATTTCCCTGAGGGTGCCGCAGTTTCCTTTCCTCTGAGACGGGAAGGCTTTTCCAGACGAAAAAGCTTTCTCATCGGTCAGGCATCCGGCCTGGTGGAGCCCATTGCGGCAATCATCGGCGCAATCCTCGTGGTCTATGTGGAAGCCATTCTTCCCTATGCCCTGTCCTTTGCCGCCGGCTCCATGATCCTTGTGGTCGTTCATGAGCTGATCCCCGAATGTCAGCAGAACCGCGGTGCCCGCCCCTATACCGCCACTCTGGGGATCGTTGCCGGATTCGCTGTGATGATGCTGTTAGATGTTATGCTGGGGTAGACATTTATTTGCAAAGCACCGAAATCCTATCCTGTTTCTTTCGGTGAATCCTATGTTTCATAAAATCTCGATGCTCCATGTTTTCCTACAGATTTTTCACGATCAGTGACAGTCCCGATACGATCAGCAGAACCGCCATGACGGTCTTTGCATGCTTCTCATTGAGCTTCCTGCTGCTGATGATACCCAAAGCCAACCCTACGAACGCAATGGGCAGAAGCCATAATACCTGCTTCACGGTTGAAAGGGTGATCAGTCCCAGGCATAAATACAGGATCACCCGGAAGGTATTTTCCACCAGAAACACCGCACAGATATTGGCCTTAAATGCCTCGCTGTCATCGGTTACGCGATTGATATACGCCGCCAGAAGCGCTCCGACACCAAACAGTCCGCAGAGCAGTCCGGCCGCCATACCGATGATACCCATAACAATTTTAGAGGAACGCATGGTTCCCTTTTTCCGCCACAGATTCTCCAGCCCCATGAACACCACGACCACTCCGAACAGAAGCTTCAGAACATGAGCATCCAGATTTTTTAAAAGAAACGCCCCCGGAATACTTCCCGCCAGCACCAGCACTGACAGCGTCAGACAAACTCTCCGGTCCAGCTTCTTCCGGTTTTTCCAGGTCATGATCCCGTTCATGGGATAACACAGCAGAAGATCCACCGGCGAAATATCGGCATTATCCGTTCCAAAGCTCAGGATCGTTGTCAGCACCAGCGTATTGGCAAAGCCGCACAGCCCCTTGATAAAATAAGCCGCCAGCACAGCCAGAATCCATAACCACATAAGAATCCCCTTATTTCATACTCCTATTTACTCCATTCTGCCGAAGCCACTGTTCCAGCTCCGGCCCGGCCTGCCGGTCATCATTTGTTATACTCCTCCATCAGATCTCCTGCCTGTTTCATCAGCACGCAGGTCTCTGTATGGGGACAGGCTCCGTAATCGCAGTCTGCTTCGGCAAGACACAGCCTTCCGTCCTGCACCTCGAACTCGCAGAACACCGAGCGGGTCTCGTTCAGTGTTTTGCAGAACCCGTTAAATACGGCTTCTTCGATCTCTTCCATGCTTTATTCTCCTTTTTGCACATCATCCCCGGCAGATCTGCGGAACAATCCATTTTCTGATTTCCGTCCGTTCCGTTTAGCCCGCAGATTATAAGATTTCCAGGATCTCCGACAGCGTTCCGGCGGGAAGCTGCCCCGGTGCGGAAGCTCGCCCGGCACTTCCGAAGGTCATGCAGGAACCGGTCAGGCGGCCGCTTACACGGCTGATCACGCCCATGGCTCCCATGGACATGGTAATGACCGGACAGGATACGGTGTCCGCCGCTTCCCTGGTTGCCGCAAGCAGCGCCAGTACATCCTTCTCCGATTTCGGCATGACTGCCAGTTTGGCGATCCCTGCTCCCAGCCGCTCCATGGTACGAAGCCGAAGCAGCAGTTCTTCCGGCTCCGGCGTTTTCCGGAAATCATGACTGGAGAGGATCACCGGCACGCCATGCATACGGGCTGTTTCCAGAAAGCCCGGAAGCGGCCCTTCCTCCGGCCCCGGTGCCGACGCTCCTTTCAGAAAGCGTTCCTTACAGCCGGTAAACAATTCAAAATCCACAAGGTCACAGAGTCCCGTGGAAACAGCATGCTCACAGATCTCCAGATAGTCCTTCTCTGAAAGCTCCCTTGCGCCGCCTTCATGGTGCGTGCGGAACGTAAATAAGAGAACCGACTCCGGTAAAAGCTCCCGAAGACTTCTTAACACCGCCTCTGTTTTTCCGTGATCCGTAATTTCCCTGTAATGATCGGCACGCCACTCTACCACCTGATGGGGCAGAGTTTTGACCAGCGCTGTCTCCGAAACGATCTCTTCTTCCGTTTTTCCCGTGATGGGAATACAGATCTTCGGCATTCCCTCTCCAAAAGAAACATTCTTCACCTTTAACGGCTTCATTTCTGTTCCTCCGCTCCGTACATCTGATCAGCGATTTCTTTCGTGATCACCGGGATCACTGCATCATCCAGCGTCGTTTCCAGGAAAAGCTCGCAGGCATACTTTGCCTGGGCAACCAGCATGGTAAGACCGGTCACGCCCTTCATGCCCAGGCCCTTCGCCTGAGCCGTCAGCTTCGTTTCTCCCGGATTATAGATCACATCCAGAACTGCCTCACAGGCTTTAAACGGTGTCAGATCCAGGGGCGATGCATCCATGTTGGGAAACATGCCGACCGGTGTGGTATTGACGATCACGGATGCGTCCGAATGCTCCGCCACACAGGCTTCATAGGTCACAGCACCGTTCTTTCCCGTCCTGCTCACCGAAATCACCGGATCTGCTCCCAGCTTTTTCAGAACCGCAAGAACCGCATTGGACGCACCGCCGGTTCCGAGCACCAGTGCCTTCTTTCCGAAAACCTCCACACCGCTCTCCCGAACCATGTAGGCAAACCCGGAAAAATCTGTATTATGGCCGATAAGCCGGCCCTCTTTATTCACAATCGTATTGACCGCACCGATAGCTGCCGCGTTATCATCCAGCTCATCGAGATACGGGATTACCTCTTTTTTATAAGGGATCGTCACATTGATTGCCTTAAAGGCACGCTGTTCCATAAAAACCGGAAATTTCTCCCGGCTCAGCGGACAAAGGTCATACGTATAATCCGCCAGTTTTTCATGGATCAGTTTGGAATAACTATGCCCAAGCTTCTCCCCGATCAGTCCGTATTCCATAAGTTATCCTTTCCGCAGACCCATTCTGCCTTTTGAGCAATCTCCTCGGCGATCTCCCGGGGAGTTCTTCCGTCCGTTGCCACCGAAAAGCTTGCCGCCGACTCATAGGCCGGACGACGCTTCTCCATCAGCTCGCTGATCCCTTCAACACTCATGCGGCCCTTTAATACCGGCCGGTCCTGTCCGTTTTTCACCCGGCCGTAAACCGTTTCCGGTTCTGCCGTCAGAAGCACGATCACGCCGTTTTTCTTTAAGGCCTCCACGTTTTCCGGGCGAAGCACTGCTCCGCCTCCGCAGGATAAGATCCTTCCATCCTGGTTTCCCAGCGTTTTTACCGCTGCCGTTTCCAGATCACGGAATGCCTTCTCTCCGTCCGTCTCAAAAATCTCCGGAATCCGCCGGCCTTCCTGTTCCTCGATCCAACGGTCAATGTCAATTTCCTCCGCGCCGAGATGCTTACTTAAAGCGTGGGAAACGGTTGTTTTTCCCACGCCCATAAATCCGATCAATGCAATATTCATACTCTTGTCATCTCCCTGTATTCCTGCTTCCAGGTTTTCAGAAGTCTCTGGATCCCGGCTTTTCTCCGGATCGAATCCGTCTCCCAGAGAGCTCCGACCTCCTTTGCATTCCCGGAATAGCGCAGATGGGTGCAGAATGTTTCATATTCTTCCTTCCACTTCATCTGCTGCTCTGCTGACACCGCTGTTTTTATGGCCGACGGCAGCTCCAGCTCCGGCTCCATCTGGCATAGCAGAAAGATTTCCTTTAACAGACTCTCCTGCTCCAGATTCTCGTAGGCCTGTTCCAGGCACGACAGTGCCCGCGGACCGTCAAACAGACCGATACAGGCCATTCCCTTATTATGATACAGTGCTCCCATAAACTCTCTGGTCATGCCGCCGTCCGGCTCTCCTGCCTCAATCTGATCATACGCACGGATTGCCGCCTCATATTTCCGCGTTTCAAGAAGATAGTCTGCTTTCTTTTTTGCCCGCTCCGACGGTCTTGCTTTCTTTAACCATTCAAGCTGTGCCCGGAAGGCTGCCAGCTCTGTTTCATTATAATAATGAACGTCCTGAAGGATCATATAAAGCACCTGGGACAGATCTGCCTCCTCGGCGATCCATCGCCGGATCTTTGCTTCCAGACCGGAAAGGCCGAGTCCCGTTCCGATAAACTCCAGAAGCTCCTCATCTACAAAATCCGGTTCCAGCAGAAACACATAATGATAAATGTAATAACACAGCTCCTCCGCCGAGTAAAGGGAGATCCCAAGCTCCGGCACCGGATAAGGCTTCTTCGCTTTCCCGTCCCTGCATAATAATAATCCGCTCATAACTGCCCCTTTTATTTATATCTGAAAATCCTGCCGGATCATTTTTCCCGTCTCCGGAAAAAAGTCTCCGAATCCGCGGTCAATGACCCGGATACTGATCTTTGATTCACTGGAAAACGCGGCGATCACTTCCACCCTTGTTGTCTTGTTCGGTCTCGCCGGAAACTCATCCAGCTGGATCTGAAGCCGTCCGCTCCGTCCCGTTTTCGCCGGTGTCACCGTAAACTCCAGCACGTTTGTATCATCCAGAATAAACGAAGCCGATGCCTTCGCCTCATACCAGTCACTTCCGGCCGGTGCCAGAACCAGCTCCCGTTCTCTGCCCTCATGGTACACCTGCATGCTTACCGTAGATGCAAGCCTTCCCTCGCACAGGCAGATATACGGATACGGATTCTCCGCCAGCGTCCGGTCGTATGCCATCCGTGCCGCCCCTTTTGCAAACAGGCCCGTTCCTGCAAACACTCGCCGCTTATTGCAGACAAACCGGAGAAATCCCGGCGCCCAGTCGGTACTTTCAAAGCCCTTTCCGGTTAAAAACACGGAAGTCATGACCTTCCGCTGCAGCAGACGTTCCGCACAGGAGGATAAGATCGTGTCTCCCAGCTTCTTCCCGGCGCTCGTCTCCAGGATCTCCAGGCTGAAGCCCTCCTCCAGCTCCTCATGCTGCACCTCGACCACCTGAGGCTTCCGGCCTCTGGTCACGCCGAATTCATAATAATGAAGCCCGTTTTCCGACAGGTCGAACAGACAGGACTGGTTGATCCACAGCTCTTTTTTCTGGCTCAGTACATAAAACAGATATGCCTCCGCATGATTGGCCATATGGACCTGTTCCCTTGGGATCTGAAGCTCATCCGTCACCGTCATGGCCATTTCCATAAGCGCACTGTCTTTTTTCTGGAAGGAAAAGACCACCGTCCCGATCTCCTCCTTCGGCTTTCTGGCAAGAGGAAGCTCCAGAATCTGGCGGATAAAGATCTTCATAAGATCCTCCGCTGTATACCGGATGCCCTCAATGGTCGCTGTTCCGCCTTTTTTCGCCAGCTTCACCAGCTTGTCCACCATAGTACCCTTTCCGTAAAGGGCGCAGCGGTATGCCTCCTCGCCGATGAACCAGGAATCCGCTCCTTTTTCTTTACAGACCACCGTCGGTACCATGGAAGAAGCTTCCTCCTCCGTCAGGCCGATACTCTCCGCCTCCATGGTACGCGGATCATAACAGGCGACCTGTGTATAATCATCACAAATATCGATTCCTACTCGCAGCATTTATCCACCTCAAACTACAAAGACTGAAACAGCTTTTCCGTCAGTTCATCACGGACCGCATAAGTCATCATGCGTTCCTTTAATGAGTCATCTCCACCGGCAAAGGCGCGAAGGATTTCGTCGAGCCGGCCGGCCCTTCCCTCCCTGGTCTGGCCGTCATCCGGATAAGCGACGCTTCCTTTGTTCAGGAGTGCTCCGTCTCCGTCCCTAATCTCATACTCCATTGTTTCCCCGTAAAACAGTGATACCAGCTTCACAAAATACCCATCAAACATATGGGGGATCTGTTCCGGCGCAAGCTTCGTTCCGTCCGGCTCCAGCGTTTCATGGATCCAGATCTGATCCGACCGCTTTCCATGATACTCAATCACACATTTCCCGCGGATTGCATCCGGAAGCCGGATTATCCCTTCCAGCTTCTGATAATAGGAAAACAGGATCCTCTTCTGATACAATTCCTCAATCATACTCCGGCAAAGGGCCTTCTGCTGATCCGTCAAGCTCTCTGCCTCACTGTAATACTTCGTCAGCGCCAGCAGGCAGATCTCCGGAAGTCCATGCTTTCCCTCATCTTCTTCCGCCTGTACTTCCAGCCATGCCGCAGTCTCCGGCTCCCAGTCCTCGGCGCCCTCAAAGTATCTCCGGCTCTTCACCGCCAGATATGCCCGTACCAGCATTTCCTCGACGGACTTTCCCTCCATATAGATCCGGAATACCTGATCCAGATACGTCACGCTTCCGTCAAACAGCATCTGCGCCAGCAGACGCTCCGGAAGATCACCGCAGGGAACATGCCCTGCCCAGGCCTCCCGCAGGATGCGGTACATGGACATGGAAAGCCCGTTGTAATGGCTGCATAAATATTCCAGGATCACATCATCGCTGCGTCCCGCGTCAAAACAGAACCACGCCATTTCCAGCAGCATGGAGTCCTTCTCAAACAGCCGCTTCACGATCATCCGTGAAGTCAGCTTCAGGATCCGGCTGATCTTCAGATTCCGATAGCCGTATCGAAGCACCATCTTATAGGCATCTTCATAAAAATCCTTGGTGATCAGCGCATCCATGACCTTGTTCCGGTCATCGGGGCGCAGTAATTTCTTATCGATCCCCAGAAGATATTCATCACAGGCATCGCTTTCCTCGATCCGATAATAATAGGAAATGATCTCCGAAACCAAATATCTCCGGAACAGCTCCTCCAGCTCATCCTCCTGCGATACCTCTTTTAACAGGGCAATCTCCGACGCCGTATAATTGCCCTTTTCCAGGATTTTCCGACACTGTCCCAGACGAAGCATCTCATGAGCGGGGTACAGCTTTCTGGTTTTTTCCTCCAGCTCCGGCACTTCCATCATGGGCTCTTCTTCATAACAGATACTTCCGTACCGGTTTCCGTGATCATCCTGGAAAAACACATGAGCATTTTCCAGATAAACCGGCACATACGCCCGTCCATTCCGCAGCGGTACCGCCGTCTCTCCCTGCATTTCCTCATATGCTACGATCACCTGGCACATGGCCGGATCCGCACAGCGGATCTCTCTGGCATACAGAAGTCTCGGAAGCACCTTTGCAATCCGTTCATCCACCATTTCCGGCAGGATCATCCTGCTGTAAATCTTCGCCAGATCCCGGTTCATGTGGCACCGGAACAGCTGGTCGACCGCAAATGCCTCAATCTGATTTTCATATGCCCGGAAGATTTCCGTATCCTCCCGCATATAAGTCAGCACATTCAGATACAGCGCTGCCTGCGTCCGGTAATCCAGCGTATTATTATAGGAAAAATACAACAGCAGGATCCGCGGCAGTGCTCCCTCATGATCTGCCGGAAGCGCATACAGATAATATTCATACAGTCTCGTTAAATGAATATCCTCGTTCACGCCCTTCTCATACCAGTGAAAAGCCTCTTCATCCCGGCAGTCTCTGCGGATCAGCAGTGCACACACCGCCGTCAGTGCCTCTTCAGACGGGAAGAGCTCATATAATTTTTTCAACAGCCGCAGACAGATTCCCGGCCCTTTTTTCATCTGGATCGCCAGACGCGCCACTGCTTTGGCCGCTTCTTTATCCAGCTGTCCGTACCGCAGCCCGAACCAGAGACTCTGAAGCTCGAAATCCTCCAGTACCCGCAGAAGTCCCGGATTTCTTTTTATGATCCGGCAGGCCGCCAGATACAGATACGGACTCCGGCTCCCGCGTCGGAAATGACCCTTCAATCTGGAAAGGGCCAGGCTGTCGTTTTCCTGCAGCTCCGGATCGGTCTGCATAAGAATAAAGAAGGCCATATCCGGTGCGGTTCCATCCTCATAATAACGGCGCAGAAGCTTCACCATGGTCTGGCGCTGTACCGGCTCCTTACTCTCCTTCGCCTTCAGATACATATAATAACAGTAGGAAGCCACATCCTTGTCCCGGTTATCCAGGATCTTTTCCTTTGCGTCCTCCAGATATTCTCTTGCCTGCTCCGCCTTATCCTGCAGAAGCGCTGTGTCCGCCTGATACAGGCGGATCAGCTCCGGATACGGTGCTTCGCTGTATGCCCGCGCCAGCGCCGACTGCATAGAAACAAGCACAGGCTGTTCCTCATACTCGCCCGCCATCTGCTTTAAATAACAGGTGTAAAACTGGAGCATGTCCCGCTCATAGGAGCTCCTGATTTCCCGCTCCGGATCTCCCGGAAGCTTCACATGGACCGGGATCCGTAGCTCTTCATAAAGCCCTCTGATCCGAAGCTCCCCATAATTATTTCCCGCATGGAGAAGCTCCAGCCGTACCGCATAACGGACTTCTGCTCCTTCTCCTGCAAAGTCACTGCCCGCGATCCTGTCCTGCTCCGGAACCAGCCACTCCGAATCGGAAGTTACTTCCGCCCAAGTATATCCCCGGCCGCTCGGTTTCACCAGTATCCGATCCGAAAAGGATTCTTCCGGAAGCAGATACTCCTTTTTGTCCTCCGACCAGGTCAGGTGAACCGGACGCTTTGCTCCGGAGGCCGTAAGGAATTCCTCCATGGCATTCCTTCGGTCACCATGTCCCCAGAGCTCCTCGTAAATCGTCCGTACACACATGTCCTGCATAAACGGCAGCTTTTTTAACTCATGGGATTCAAACAGGCGCAGTGCCTCTTCCGGATTTGTTTCCGCATAAGACACAAAGTCCGAAAGCTCCGTGAGCTGCTGTCCCTCCGGGTCTGCCGCACAGACATGGAACACATACGGAAGCCGGTACTCCCCCGCGCTGCATACGATCTGAAATTCTCCCTGCAGATCCGCATCTGCACCGGCAGAATCCACCTCGTATACGATCCGACAGTCTTTTCCCATAAAATTATCATTTATGGGACTTACCCGCTGGTCAGTCGAATAAACCAGACCCTTCACCGGCCGTCCATGATCCTCAGCGATCCGGAACTCGCCCCGTTTTCTGTCGTCCAATGCCACACTGTCCTCGATTTTTACAGCAGAAAAAGAAACCTGGAGTTCTTCCTCCTCCAAGATTCCTTTCGCGAGACGGTTGATCTTTTCTTTCATATGTTCGCTGTCACCTGCCTTACCCGTACCGTTTGCTTCCTTTATCTTAGCATAAAATGCCATACTTCGCACTAGAAAACCATTTTTTTAGCAAAAAAACTTGGATTTTTTCCTCATCTCATGGTATGCTATAAGAAACGGAACAGAAAGGGGCTTTTCATATGACTCAGAAAGATCAGTTTACCGCCATTCTTCATGAAATGACCTCTTTTTATCGGGAAACCCCCGCCAGAGTCAATCACTTTTTAAAGGTCTGGTCCTTTGCCAGACAGATTGGACTCTCCGAGAAGCTTTCCGATGAAATGCAGTTTCTTCTGGAGATCACAGCACTCATGCACGACATCGGGATCAAGCCAAGCGAAGAAAAATATCATTCTTCCGCCGGAAACTACCAGGAGCTTGAAGGCCCTGTTATCGCGGCTCCGATGCTTGAAAAATATGGGTTCACCGCAGCACAGATCGACCGGATCTGCTATCTGATCGGTCATCATCACACATACCATGATATCCGCGATCTGGATTATCAGATCCTGGTAGAAGCCGACTTTCTGGTGAACATTTTTGAGGAAAACCAGTCCCGCCCTGCCATCGAAAGCGTCCGCGAAAAAATCTTCCGGACCACCGAAGGACTCTGGCTCCTGGACACCCTCTATCTCTCTTAGCTTCCCGAAGTCACCGTTTTTATAATCATTGACATTTTCCTATGGCAGCCGGTCCAACATTCCCCCCTTCTCTGCCGGCTGCCTCTTTGTATTATTTTTTCTCTTCCGCCCGATTTACCCCATCCCCGAAATCAAGAATATACGGATAGTGCGTCTTTCGTTTCTCCACCGGCGGCAGTATCATATAATCTCCGTAAAAATTCCGGAGCATTCCATCGATATTCTTCGGAAAGTTCAATTTCAGATCTTCAAAATCATACTGTACCAGCGGATACGTTTCCGCCTTTTCAATGGTATTCCAGTTGGGATCGGTATCGCAGGGGAAGCCCATACGCTTTGTTTCCTGATTTTCATACTTCCGGCACTGGTTTTTACAGCGACGGTACAGCCACTGCGGCGAAATATGAAACAGCTTCATGACGCCGGACACAAAGCCGCAGATCCCCTGTGCCGCGGACCGCTTCCAGCCGGTCAGGCTCATATAAGGGTGGGGAATACTCCGCAGGATCAGAAGCTTGCTCCAAAACCAGGCACTCCAGACCTGGCGGTTGTAAGCAAACTTACCGTCCGCCAGATTATCATACGGATACAGATCCAGAAAAATCCCGAAATTACAGGTTACATCTTTAATCGCTTCTTCCACAAACCGCGTACCCTTCCGACACAGTCTGGTGGTCATCAGCGGATATGCCGGATCATGCTCCGTATTGAGGACATAATACTTGTCGGCATACTGCTTCTCAATGATCGCCATAGCCTTTTCAAAATCCGCCCGCGGCATGGCCACATCAATGTCATCGTCCCAGGGAATAAACCCGCCGTGACGGATCGCCCCGATTCCGGTTCCCGCAAATCCAAAATAGCGAAGCCCGTTCTCCTCGCAGACATCCATGAAATCCCGCAGGATCTCCAGCTCCATCTGCTGCACCTGCTTTAAAATCTCCGGTTCATAAAATTTACTCATCGTCCGTTCTCCTCTTCAAAAAGCAGGCTCTGCTCCCGCCATTTTTCTGTTCTTCTATCCTACCACGGCAGGCACATTTTTTCCACAGGCTTTTTAACTCCCGCAGCGGCGATATGCCGGGAAGCTGCTCGAAAATTCTATATTAAATTCATCTTGCTATCCTGCTCCTCATGCGCTATAATGGTCTGCAAGAACATATGTTTGAATGCAACAGGAGGCAGTTATGGATCTGTTTGATTATATGAGACAAACCACCCAGAAGCAGGAGGCGCCTCTGGCCGCCCGCATGCGCCCGACTACCCTGGAGGAGATCGTTGGCCAGAAGCATATTATCGGTAAAGGAACACTGCTCTACCGAGCCATTGCCGCCGATAAGCTAAGCTCGATTATCCTCTACGGCCCGCCCGGAACGGGAAAGACCACCATCGCGCGTGTCATCGCCAATACTACAAAAGCGTCCTTTACCCAGATCAACGCCACCTCCGCCGGAAAAAAAGACATGGAGGAGGTCGTTTCCAGGGCAAAGGACGCCCTCGGTATGTACGGAAAGAAAACGATCCTGTTCATTGACGAGATCCATCGCTTTAATAAGGGACAGCAGGACTATCTGCTGCCGTTTGTGGAAGACGGAACCCTGATCCTCATCGGTGCCACCACAGAAAATCCTTACTTCGAGGTCAACGGTGCGCTGATCTCCCGCTCTATTATTTTTCAGCTGGAAAGCCTGACGCCGGCCGACATCGAAGAGCTTTTAATCAGAGCTTTGACCGATAAGGAAAAGGGGCTGGGAGCGCTGAATGTCACTGCCGACAAGGAAGCCCTTTCATTTCTCGCAGATATCTGCGGCGGAGACGCCAGAAGTGCGTTAAACGCCCTGGAGCTCGGAGCGCTTTCCACTCCGAAAAATGAGGACGGAAGGATCCATATTACACTCGATGTGGCACAGGAATGTATCCAGAAGCGCGCTGTCAGCTACGACAAGACCGGGGATAACCACTATGATACCATCTCCGCTTTTATTAAAAGCATGCGTGGCTCCGATCCGGACGCGGCTGTTTACTATCTGGCACGCATGCTCTATGCCGGGGAAGATATCAAGTTCATTGCCCGTCGGATCATGATCTGTGCGGCCGAGGATGTGGGAAATGCCGATCCCCAGGCGATCCAGGTAGCTGCTGCCGCTGCCCAGGTGGTAGAACGTGTCGGGATGCCGGAGGCAAGGATTCCCTTATCTCAGGCAGCTATTTATGTTGCCTGTGCACCTAAAAGCAACGCCTGCTATATGGCCATTGATGCTGCCCTGGAGCGGGTGGCTTCCGAAAAGATCAAAACCGTTCCGCCCCATCTTCAGGATTCCCATTACAGCGGAGCCGCCAAGCTGGGACATGGGCTGGATTATCAGTACGCCCACAACTTCCCGAACCATTATGTGAAACAGCAGTATCTGCCCGATGAAGTGGTCGGAACGACCTTCTATCACCCCACCGATCTCGGCTACGAAAAAAAGCTCGGAGAATGGCTGGACTGGCTGAAAAAAGAGGATTAATCCGGTATCAGGAAATCTGCCGTCACGAATTCATAACCTTCTTCTTTCAAGGCATCCACAATCCGAAACGCTGCTTCCACCGAGGTTTCATATATATCATGGAGCAGAACGATGCTGCCATCCTTTACATGGGACAGCACATGAGCAGTTACCGTATCTGTGTTTTTTACCTCCCAGTCTCTGGGATCCACTGTCCACCCTGCCTCGGTCATCCAGACCTCCTGCTCCAGTTCCCGATTCCAGGAGCCGTAGGGCGGACGGATATATTCCACCGGGACTCCCGTGACAGCCTCAATTTTCTCATTGGTACGCCGAATTTCGGATAAAGCCTCCGGAAGCGGCAGCTTTGTCAGCTCCACATGCGTATCGGTATGGCTTCCGATCAGATGTCCGTCCTGTACCATGCGCCTCACCGTCTCCTCCCGCCCCGCCAGGTTTTCCCCGATCAGAAAAAAAGTGGCACGGACCTCCCGCTCCCGAAGCCCCTCCAGCAGTTTATCTGTGTAAGGACCCGGACCGTCATCAAAGGTCAGTGCCACCTGTTTCTTTACTTCTGTATTGAGTTTTGTAATACTTTTCAGATCAGCTGCTTCCAAAGCATCCTGTCTCCTGCCAGCCGCTTCCGAGACGCTCTCGCCCTGTCTCCCACTGTTCTGCCGGATCTTCTGAGCCCCGATCAGGCTTACGGTCAGCAGAGCCGCCAATATCACTGTCACGCTGCGCTTCTGCAACTTTGTCCTCCAAAAGAAGCCTTATACTATTCTATGCGGTCAATATTCCACCGGTTCCATGAATCATTAAACAAACTGATTCGTTTCCGGATCATATTCATACTCTATTCCTGCCAGCGTTTCCCGAAGCTCCGCCTCGGAAACGTCTGCCTCCCGGCAGAACGCTTCCAGAGTCGGATAAAAATCGCGAAGCTTCGTATTCACAACGCTTAACAGGATCATGGGATCCTTGGGTAAATCCATGATCGTCTCCTTCCTGCTTAGTGAGCTTCCACAGAAGCGGTCAGTGTGCCATCCTTCACATCCATCACGATGGTATCTCCGGCGCGTACCTTATCGGCAAGGATCAGCGTTGCCGCCTGGGTCTCCACATGCTTCTGGAGGAACCGCTTTAATGGTCTTGCACCGTAAACCGGGTCGTAACCATGCTCCACAATGTAATCCTCCGCCGCCTTTGTCAGACGGATGGAAATCTCTCTGTCTTCCAGACGTCTGTTGACATCTGCCACCATCAGATTGATGATATGGCTGATGTTGTCCCTGGTCAACGGCTTGAACATAATGATCTCATCCAGCCGGTTTAAAAATTCCGGACGGAAGTGATTCTTCAGCTCATCCATGACAAGCTTCTCATTCTCCGGACGGATATTTCCGGCCTCATCAATACCTTCCAGCAGATAGGAAGAGCCTAAGTTGGAGGTCATGATAAGAATCGTGTTTTTAAAGTCCACGGTCCGGCCCTGAGAATCCGTGATCCGGCCATCGTCCAGCACCTGAAGCAATACGTTAAACACATCCGGATGTGCTTTCTCGATCTCATCGAACAGCACCACCGAGTACGGTTTTCTCCGGACAGCCTCGGTAAGCTGACCACCCTCATCGTAACCAACATATCCCGGAGGCGCTCCGATCAGTCTGGATACGGAGTATTTCTCCATATATTCACTCATATCGATCCGAACCATATTCGATTCATCATCGAACAGAGCTGCTGCAAGCGCTTTGGCCAGTTCCGTTTTTCCGACACCGGTAGGTCCCAGGAACAGGAACGAACCGATGGGCTTCGTAGGATCCTTGATCCCGGCCTTGGAACGGATAATGGCCTCCGTCACCTTGGTCACACCCTCGTCCTGACCGATGACTCTCTTATGAAGCTCGTCTGCCAGATGGAGCGTCTTATTCCGCTCGCTCTCGTTGAGCTTTGCCACCGGAATTCCGGTCCAGCGGGAAACGATCCGTGCGATCTCGTCCTCGGTAACGGCCTCATGAACCAGCGACAGATCCTCGCCTTTGACCTTCTCTTCCTCAATCTCCAGCTGTTTCTGCAGCTTCGGCAGTTCGCCGTAACGAATCCGTCCGGCTTCTTCCAGTTCGTGGTTCCGCTCTGCGATTTCCGCCTTGCTGTTCAGATCATCGATCTGCTCACGAAGCTTCCGAAGCTTCTCCACCGAATTCTTTTCGTTATCCCACTGTGCCTTCTTCTGGCCGAACTCTTCCTTCAGATCAGCCAGTTCTTTCTGAAGCACTGTCAGACGCTCCCGGCTCAGATTATCTGTTTCTTTTTTCAGAGCTGCTTCCTCGATCTCCAGCTGCGTTACCTTTCTGGAGAGTTCATCCAGCTCGGTCGGCATGGAATCCAGCTCGGTCTTAATGAGGGCGCATGCCTCATCCACCAGGTCAATGGCTTTATCCGGCAGAAACCGATCGGAAATATAGCGGTTGGAAAGTACCGCCGCGCTTACCAGCGCCGAGTCGGTGATCTTTACGCCGTGGTATACTTCATAACGGTCTTTTAACCCTCTCAGGATCGAGATGGTGTCCTCCACCGTCGGCTCATCCACCATAACGGGCTGGAACCGCCGCTCCAGAGCTGCATCCTTTTCAATATATTTCCGGTATTCATCAAGGGTTGTTGCACCAATACAGTGCAGCTCGCCTCTCGCCAGCATGGGCTTTAACATGTTGCCGGCATCCATGGCGCCATCCGTCTTTCCGGCACCAACGATCAGATGAAGCTCATCTACGAAGAGGATGATCTTGCCTTCGCTCTTCTTTACTTCCTCCAGAACAGCCTTCAGACGCTCCTCAAATTCTCCACGGTACTTGGCACCGGCTACCAGTGCGCCCATATCCAGGGAGAATACAATCTTATCCTTCAGGCCCTCCGGCACATCACCGCGGACGATCCGCTGCGCCAGGCCCTCCACAACAGCCGTCTTGCCGACACCGGGTTCACCGATGAGCACCGGGTTATTCTTAGTCTTTCTGGACAGGATCCGAATCACATTCCGGATCTCGCTGTCACGGCCGATCACCGGGTCAAGCTCCTGCTTTCTTGCACGCTCCACCAGATCGGTTCCGTACTTCGCAAGGGTATCATACGTTGCCTCCGGATTATCGGTTGTTACCCGCTGGTTTCCACGGACCGTAGAAAGCACCTGTAAAAACCGGTCTCTGGTGATCCCAAACTCCTTAAAGAGTTCCTTAACACCCTTATTGGCGTATTTGATCAGCGCCAGGAACAGATGCTCCACAGAAACGTATTCGTCTCCCATCTGCTTTGCCTCGTCCTCCGCATTGACCAGAACCTTATTTAAATCATTGCTGACATAAAGCTTCGTGTCACCGGACACTTTTACTTTCTTATTTAATGCTTCTTCCACCCGGTTCATAAAGTATTCCGGCTGGATCTCCATTTTCACCAGAAGCTTTTTAATCAGGCTGTCGTCCAGCGTCAGCAGGCTGGAGAGCAGATGCTCCTGATCGATCTCCTGATTTCCGTATTCATAAGCCAGCTTCTCACAGTTCTGTACAGCCAGCATGGAATTCTGGGTAAATTTATTGATGTTCATAAGGACACCTCCTTACCATTTCTTTGTTCTACACGAACTATAACACACATTATTAGCACTGTCAAGAGGTGAGTGCTAATTCTTTTGTGAAGATTGTGTGAACGCTGCGAGCCATGCAAAGCAGCAAAAATAACGCCCTGCAAGTTTACTTGCGAGGACGTCTTTTTTTGCTATTTTACAGGGCGACAACCCGACAGCGAGGGGATTTATTCCCGAGCTGTGCATGGCGTATCGCGTAGCTTCACAGGGATTTTCACTTACTTTCGCACTCGATTTTCTTGATTTGACCACATTTTTACGATAAATTCTTGGAAAAATATATTCGTCTGATTTTCTTACCACATTTTACGGCAACGACTTCTGGTTTATACCACAGCAGGTACGATTTCCGGCAGGTTCATTTTAAACATCTCATTCTCCACATGAGACTTTTCCGCAATATAATTATAGACATTCATGGTGATCTGTGCATCTGAATGTTCTTCGCTCCGCTACGGTCGGTGCTAAACGGATGTCCACTGGACATCCAGCACCCCATGACATACTGCATAACTTTGGGATTGACATTGTTTTCACCCAGTCTGGTACATCCCGTATGACGAAGGGTATGCGATGAAATAGGAGGCATCAGCTCTGGCTCTACGATGTTTTACATCTAAAATCTCTACTGTTTCAGCAGTAGTAATAGAACCATTTTCCAATACATATTTATAGATTTGTTGTTCCTGTTCACTATCCGGCATTTTTTTCATAGTATCCGGCACTTCATTGTCACTATCCGGCACTTTATCAATAGTATCCGGCACTTTAATGGCGTTATTGAGATCATTGAGGTCAACAGTGCCGTCAACCTGACCTCGATAAATATTGATACGCAAATCAACTTCGCTGCCAATAAACTCCGGCTTCCAGCCGCTTTCAAGGCTTTACCGTGAATAATCATTGACATTCTCTGCTTTATCCTATATAATATAAATATAATAACAGTAATCATTATCATTTTTTTGAAGGAGGACACAACTATGAAGTATATTTGTGATGTATGCGGCTGGGAATATGATGAGGAAGCTGGATATCCGGAAGGAGGGATCGCACCCGGAACGAAGTGGGAAGATGTTCCCGAAGATTTTGAATGTCCACTGTGTAGCGTTGGAAAAGATCAGTTTTCGGAAGAATAATCTGTCGTTTCTTTCGATATAGGAATCCCCGTCACAGTCCACGTCCCCGGTTCGGCGCAGGCAGCTTCTGTATGTACCTGCCGCCGGACCAGGGTGGACCGGGCGGGGATTTCTTTTATTATTCTTTTATTATTCTTCTATTATTCTTCTATTATTTCTTTTAGTTCTGGTTTGCGGTTACAAAATCCAGCAGCGCAATGGCATCTACCAGAGTAATCTGACCGTCTCCGTCCATATCACCGACTGCCAGCAGTATGTCATTTTCTCCGGCAGTTACCTGATCCAGCAAACGGATGGCATCTGCCAGAGTGACCTGACCGTCCCCATTCACATCGCCCAGAAGACCTGCGCCCTTGCCGACAGTTACCTTGCAGCGGGCAGGAACAACCGGAGCACTCTTATAGGTGGTGTTTCCAGATCCGGCCCAGCCTGCACAGGTATAATCACAGATTCCGCTTACCTCAATGGTATAAACCTCATCCTTCGGGAAGGTCAGCGTAAACTGTCCATTCTCATCGGTGGTCGCTGTCAGACCTTCCACTACAGCTCCGTTATGGTCATAAACCGTTACGGTCGCACCGACGGGTGCGGCAATCACGTTGGTGACATTCTCATTGTCCCACTTGCCGCTGTTCATGACACTCACTCCGGTTACGGTGAATGTCGTTGCTGTACCGGGATCAGCCGTGTAGCTATCGCTGTCAAAGTAGGTATACAGATCAGAATACATGGTCGTATCCACATACTCATACAGTGCCATATCATCTCCGTTATGAATTTCTTCTGTAGTGCCGAATACCCAGGAGTGGTTCAGAACATACGATACCATTCCGGTGTTAACACCCCAAACCCTGGTAATCCAGCCGCTTTCCGTATCTGCATAACCGTCTGTCCCGCCATTATAATACTCCCTATGCATGGATCGGAACGCGTCGCTCATGGTAAACTTTCCATCACCGTTGGTATCATATACCGTAACAGGAGCTTTACTTAACAGCGTTCCCTCGGAACCAGACACAAATGCACCGCCTCTGCTGTAGGATACCGTTACCTGAATAGATTCTCCGTCATCCGTATCCTTCTTGTTTACAGTGACCGCAATCTTTGCAGCTGCGATTCCGTCAACTGCATCTGCTCCGGCATAGGAAATGGTAATTTCAGTATCGTCAGTCGTCAGATGGCCGGTCGGTGCATAGCTGTAATTGGTGGTTTCTTCGATGGTGCCGTCCTGATAGGTGATCTCCACACTCATGCCGGCAGGATCAAACAGCTCACCCTCGGTGTACTCGGTTTTTGCGGGCATCTTTGTCACTGCAATAGATGCCACCTTGCTGAGCTGGATTGGAACGGAAGCAGTCTTTCCGTTGTAGCTTACCTCAACGCTCTCGGTATCCGCTGCAATGGTGGTCGGTGCAACGGTGTAATCCGTTACTTCCCTGGTGGTACCATCGCTGTAAGCTGCCGTTACTACCATGCCGGCAGGATCAAAGGTATCGCCTGCGCGGTATACGGTCTTGGTCGGAGGTGTTGTCACCTCGATCTTCTCAACCTGTGCTTCCTTCACCTGAACAGCAACTTCTGCTGTCTTGGTTTCCTTGCCCTGCGTATAGGTGATGGTTACCTTCTGCTCTCCTGCCTCAGTAAACGCATCCTGGCTGAATGTATAGCCATCGATCTCTCTGGTAATGGTTCCGTTACTGCTCGTATAAGAAGCAGTTACGGTCATGCCGGCGGGATCAAATGCTTCGCCTACATGGTACTCGGTCTTGGAAGGCTGAGCCGTTACCTCAATCTTATCCAGAGTACCGACGGTGATGGAAAGATCCGGCAGCTTGCCCATGTATGCCAGCGTGTTCGGAGATAAGTTGCCCCAGGTCTTTACGCCGGCACGGTGTCCGCCGAAGTCGGCACCGAATCCGGCTACGTTGAATGTACCATTGGAAAGAACAAACTGGTCACCCTGGAAATCCTCCGGAACGGTCAGTGCATCCTTCACACTAACGATCGGATTGTTATAACCGGAAGCATCGGTTTCCTCTTCCACCAGGTTCGTAATGGTCTGCTTTTCCGCAGTGGAACCAAAGAAGTAATAGCCGTAGGAACCGCGGGCAGTTCCGGCAATCTTACCGTCCATGCCGCTGATGCTGCGGTACATGGCTGCTGCATCTGTGTTGTACAGACTCATTCTTGTTACCGGGTTGAACAGCGTATCAAAGGTTACAGATACATTCTCACCGGGGGCAACCACTGCATCCTCCAGAGACTTTCCATTTACTTTGACAGAGATCTGTTTTCCGGTGATCACCTGATACTCGGCATTTCCGTTCTTTTCAACCTTGACGATGTTTCTGCCGTTTGTCAGCGGTACGGTGTAGCTTCCGTCCTCGTTGGCGCTCAGTGTCTTAAATCCACTGAAGCTTAACGAATTTGCACCCATTGTCGGGTTGGCAACAGATACGCTCACGCCCTCGGTTTCCGGAGTGAACTGATACTCACCCTGGTCACCGGTGAAGTAAATGGGATCCAGCTCGGCATCAATGGCGGCGCCTGCTTCCTTGCTGGTATCCTTGTTCAGATCTGCATTGAGTGTCATTCCAGTCTTGATGCCGCTGTTTCCGGCGTCAACCGAAACAACAAATACTCCGGTATCCTCCGGCCAGATTGCACCGTAGAAACCGTTAGGATCGTAATTGTCGTAGGAATACTTGATCTCATCATGGTAGTTCAGGGTCATGGAATCATAAGTTACCAGAACGATCGCCGTGCCTGCTCCTACTGCGGTCACAGTACCGTCGCTGTTTACCTTGATGACACTGTCGCTTGCCTGTCCGTCCAGATCAACGACCTGATAATGGAAATCAGGCTGGATCAGACGGTAATCTTTGCCCAGAACCCAGGTAACATTGCTGCCCCACCAGTTACGCTGTGCATTCAGCTGGTAGCTGCTGCCGGCGTCAAGCTTCAGATAACCCTGTGCGTTTACATTGAGGTACAGGTCACCCATGTTTGCGCCGCCATTGGATGCTGTGTTCCGGTCGATCGTTGTCTTGGAAGCACCGGAGGGATTTAACATCTCTGCGGTTACGACCTTGCGCTCGGTGCTGCCGTCTGCCACGGTTCCGTTATAAGTTACATAGGAATCGCCGGCAACGCGGTAGAACATCTTGTCTGTGATCGCAATGTGGAACTGATAATCAACGGTTCCGTCTTCCTGTACAGCGGTTCCGTCAGGCTTGTATTCATTTACGATCCCATCAGACATCTGCTCACAGATGAAAACCTCTGCATCCGACGGTGCATTGACAGTGAAGCAGCCTGCTGCCATCTCTGCAGAAAGCTTCAGGACAGATGCGTCCTTTTCCGCGGTCACATCCTGTTTTCGATACTCCATAAGGTTATGTGCTGCCCGATATTCTGCGGACGGAACAAGTGTCATGTAGTAGGTCTGGGAATCATTGACGCTGATCAGCGCCGGGTAAACGGCATAACCGTCTGCGTTGGTATACGCATCGCCCATGGTCACAGCGCTTACTTCATTTGTCAGTCCTGCAATGAAATCCTTTGCTTCCGCTTTCCTGCCGCCAAACTCGTTTGACGCGGAAACCTCTGCAAGTCGCAGGGTCACGCGGGCGGTCTTTCCGTCCACGGAGGCTGCCGCGCTGTTCGGGAAGCTGAAGGCTCCGCCGCCAAGGCTCTTTCCGTCTGCGCTTACCGCACGGTAGGAATACGTTCCTTCGGAAGCAGTAAACTCATAAATATCATAAAGCTGGTTGCTTTCTGTGTCACGGGTGATGCCGGAAACAGCACTGTCTGCCGCAAAGGTGTCCTTTTCGGATTCATCCTTTCCGGTTGTAGGATATACAGTCAGGCCGTTCTCTCCAACAGTGTTCTTCGGAACATAAAGTTCAACACTGTAAACTGGTTTTGTTACGGTTACTTCACAGGTTGCTGTTACCTTATTATTTTTTGCATCGGTCGCTGTCGCTGTGATCGTTGCGCTTCCTGTCTTCAGGCCGGTGATTTTTCCGTCTTCTACGCTGACCGTCTTCGGATCGGAGCTTTCCCATGTGATTGTTGTCAGGGAGGTCTCCGGAACAACCGCTGCCTCCAGGGTCATGCTGTCGCCCCTGGTCAGCTCCGTCTTATTGGTGGAAAGCGTGAGTCCGGTTACCGGAATATCGGCGCTCTGGATCACCACCGGACACTCCCAGATTACCGGGTTATTCTGGAAATTCGTGGAGATGGTCAGCTTCGCGGTTCCTGTTTTAACAGCTGTGATCTTGTACTGAACCACTGCATTTTTGGCCGTCCAGGGATTTACGGTTTTTGTTACCATCTCAACCTTAAAAATATCCTCGTCGGAAGAGACTGCCGTTACCTTATACCGATCCCGGTCAAGCGGGCTCGGTACATTGACTGCATCAAACTCCTTCGTTTCCCCCGCAGTAACCTTCAGGACGTTCGCATTGATCTTGCTGGCAACTGTCATCTTATAGGAAACGCTTACTTCAGCGTATCTTCCGTCGCCGGTCCTTACCGTATAGGCAACAGATCTGTTCTGATTCCAGGGGCTGTATGTAACCAGACCGGTATGCTCATTAACAACACTGGAATTGCTTGTTCCAAGCGTACTGTCTCCGCCGGACCAGAACACACTCTTAACCGCCGGATCGCCGGATGCGGAAAGCTGTACCTCTGCCGGCTCTGTTCCAAAAAATGCTTTTGCAGAGTTAACAGTCGTCTCTGATGCAGATGCGTCCAGAGTTCCCTTTAGCTGGTAAACGGTCTGTGCCGTCTTACCGGTTGCTGTGTTCATGACCACAAGGATCTTTCCGTTATTGCCGGAGGGACGTTTCTTCATCTTCACCTTGTTTGTCATCTGTGTTTCATCTGTTGTAAGACGGGCATTGTAGCTTCCAAGCAGATGCTCCTCATCGGCCGTCTCGCCATCATAAACAGAAACTGCTGCGATGAGGTAATCCGGCAATGCCTGATCTACAGTCGTTCCTACATTCAGGTACCAGGTATCCCCCTCGGAAGGGAGCGCATACTCTTTCACTTCCAGACCGGTGACGTTATAAGGGCTCTCGAATACGGCACGATAAAAAGTATCCGCAGTCAGAGTTACCTGAGTTTCTGTTCCGCCCTCGATGGCTGTCCAGGTCTCTCCGTCCGAAGACTGCTCCCAATGAGAAAACTGATACAGAGAATCCGCTTTTGCCCGCAGCGTATGAGTTTCACCATCAGCACGAACCTGCTGTACCTTTCCTCCGGTGGAATCTGTCATGGTGATCTTATAAGCCATATCTGTCTTCGCTTCAAAGACAGGGATTACCTTAAGAACGCTTAATGCACCTTCATCGACTTTTTCACCTGCAAACTGAAGCCGGTACTGACTTTTTAAATTATAAGTTTCACGGTACATGGAGAAATACCAGCCATCTCCATTTATAAAGCTCTTCCAGCCATTCGCCTCGGTAGGAACCGCATTGATCGCACTCTCCTGATCGGCTGTCCCGGAATAGAAAGTACCATCGATCTGCCATCCGCAGAACGCATACTTATCTGTGTCATAGGTACCTTCATAAAATCTCGCCAGCTCACCCGTATAAGTTCCGACACCGGTAATCTTTCTGGGAAGAGCATTATTTCCTCCGTATAACTGGATTGCTGATACAGTCGCATCGGAAATCAGAGTTCCGTCACTCTGGCGCAGCATGGGCTTTTCGATCAGCAGACCAGGACGTTCACCGGTTTTAAATACAATTGTTGCTACATACGAATAAACCGTCGTCGGCGTCATACCCTCGGTAAGCCCCTTGTTTGTTACGGCCGCACGGTAATATTTCGTCTCACCCGCCTTAATATCCGGAGTATAGTAGCTGTACAGATTCGAATTGAATGCTGCAGACGCGTCTTCGATATCCGTAAAGTTGATTCCATCATCCGAAACCTGCCAGTTTACAGTCAGCGTATCGACCGTATAGGATGAATTGTCCCGCTTAATTTCTACCCACAGCTGTTTTGCTGCACCATCGTCCGCTTCATAATACGTCGCTGAACTGTTTTTCAGGTTATTCCAGCTGTCAAACTTTGGTGCCGGAGCTGTAGCCGTTTCTTCGTCACTCTGAACAGCTGCCGATATCTGTCCGGACTCCGCAGCCGATGTAACTGATACCATGCCAAAGGCCATGACCAGCACAAGCAGCAGTGACAGAAGTTTTCTGCTTCTCTTTTTCATATGTTCCTCCTTTTCATTTCATACTGTCTGACGTTTTCCCCGTTCTGCGGGTAATCCACGTTCAGACGCCATAAGTGGTTCATTTATATCAACCGAAAGCTGTTCGCGGAAATCATCCGATTCCTTCAATGTCATTTTTTACCGCCTTGTGTCAAACCCATTTACCGGTTTATGGCACAAAAAATAAACCTCCGATTTGCTTTCGGACATTTATGCTGAAGCTCCAGCCGCCTGTATTCTGACTCAAGGTTCAATCCTACTTGCTGTCCCTTCCCGATTTCTCAGTGGATCTGACAGCGTTCGTCCCTATTACAGCGGAGAGAAACCGTACCGGAATCACACCGGACTTCCCGAACAGGTCATTTAAGAACTGTTCTGCTGCTGTTCAAACGCTTCTGATTATTCTATTATTTTTTCTCTACAATCCTTTTGTTAATACAAGGAGCCTGGCAGCCTGCTACCATTTTCCCTGTTTGCCTCTCATCATAACACATCCTTTTTCTGCGTGCAAGTTTCCTTTCCGCAATTCTGCGGATTTTTTCTCCCTGTCACTCTGAAAAAGGTAAATACAAATACTCCCCCCTTTATCATCGATGTGATCGAAAGTGCCCACCAGATTCCCGACAGACCGAGAGCGGTCTTACTGAGAAAGACTGCAAGCGGAATTCTTGCACTGGTAAAGATAATGCTGATGATGCTGCACAGCTTTGTCCTTCCAAGTCCGGACAACGCTCCTACCGTGGTAAGCTCCACGCATAAGAAGGCCTCGCTGAACCCGACGATCACCAGATAATCGACAGCTGTCTTAATCGCTTTCGGCTCATAGAAAAAGACACCTGCGATGGCTCCGGGCGCCAGCACAAACGCAAGGTTGATCAACAGCCCCCAGGCCCCTACTGTCCAGAGGGATGCCCGATAGCCTTTCTTCACCCGCTCCATCTTTCCGGCTCCATAATTCTGTGCCACGAAAGCGTTAAGAGCCGATGAAAATCCGTCTGCCGTATTCCAGGAAATGGATTCGATCTGTCCGCCCACCCGCTGAGTGGCAACAGCTTCTGCTCCGAACGCGGAAACCATACGGGTCAGCACCATGGAAATCGCGCAGTAGGCCATGCCCTGGATCGCCGTGGGAATTCCGATCCGGCAGATCCCCACCAGCTGTTCCTTCGGAATTTTTGCAAACAGGCGGCTTCCCTTCAGCACATTTTCCCGGTTTTTCCGCAGGATCCCCAGAAGCATGATGCTCATGACAATGGCCTGCGCCGTCACAGTGGCAATGGCAGCCCCGGCGGCTCCCAGCTTCGGAAACGGTCCCATGCCCAGGATCAGAACCGGATCCAGGATCATATTGGCCGCCAGACCGATAAGATTGGCAAAAAACGGCGTCTTGGAATCCCCCTGTGCGGTATAAAGGCCGGTAAGGGTCAGGCTCAGAAACGAGAACACGATCAGTCCGCAGGCAATTCTGGTATAGGAAAGCGCCGCATCCAGCGCCTCTTTATCCTGTAGCTGAAAAAAGCCCACCAGCGGTTTTGTGAAAATCAGACAGACTGCAGCAAATAACAGCCCCATGAGAATCGAAAGCTGCAGGGCCGCCTGGGCATAGCAATGTGCCTTTTCCCGGTCTCTGCGCCCAATGCACTGAGCCGTCTGGACCTGTCCGCCCATACGCGCCATGGAGGCCAGCCCCTGAGACAGCCAGGTGAACATGCCTCCGACGCCGACACCGGCTACGGCCTTTGAGCCGAGCTGCCCGATCCAGGCCATGTCGGTGATATTATATAAAGTTCCCAGAAAGGACGATGCCATAATGGGGATCGCCAGTCTGGTCAAGGTTTTTAAAATAGGTCCCGTAGTTAAATTTTCTTTCATGCGGTCGAATTCCTGTCTTTTTTTGTTTTTGACTGCCGCGCTGTCTGGTCTGTCATTTTTTATGAGAAGACTGTTTAAGCAGCTCGGTGCCTCCTTTCCATTATACCCTTTTATACCCGATATGCCAGCATTTTCCGACAGAAATTCTGCAATTTCCATGTTCATCCCGTTATCCTCCGCCGGAAGCATCCGTGCAGACAGACTCACAGGAGTACGTTCCTTTGAAACAAAACAAAGTCCCGCCAGTAATACACCGGGGGACTCCGTTTCTTCCTATTGATTCAATTATGCCGCACTGCTGGTGCTTCCTTTTCCGCCAAGCAATGCATCCAGCTCCTGAAGTTTCTTCTTTACCTCAGGACTTACATTCTTCGGTACCTCGATCTCCACCACTGCATACTGGTCTCCGTGGACAGACGGATTCTTCATGGAAACAATTCCCTTTCCTCTGAGACGGATCTTGGAACCGGACTGTGTTCCCGGACGGATCTTGCACAGAACATTTCCGTAAATGGTCTGTACCATAGTCTCTCCGCCGAGCACTGCGGTCGTAAAGGGGATTTTGACCATGGTATACACATCCATGCCCTCTCTGCGGAAGCCCGGTTTCTCCTGTACCTGAACCTTCAGAAGAAGATCTCCGGCGCCGCCGGCTCCGGGCATTCCTTTTCCTTTCAGACGGATCGTCTTTCCGGATTCGATCCCGGCAGGGATATTGACCTCGTAGGATTTTATTCCAGAATCGCTTTTTAAATGGATGGTCTTCTTTCCGCCGAAGGCTGCCTCATCAAAGGTGACTTCCACCTCGGCCGTCAGATCCCGGCCCTTCCGGGTTTCGCCAAAATCATCTGCTCCAAAGCCGCTGAACCTGCCGCTACTTCCGTTTCCGAAATCTTCATAGAAATTTCCGCTTCCGTCGCTACTGTAGCTCCGGTAGAAATGCTTTCCGCTTCCCTTTGATCCGCCGCGGAAAGATTTCCCGAATATATTTCCGAAAAGATCATCCATATCCTCCGGATTACCCTCAAAATGCCAGCTCTGATACCCGCCGCCGGGATTTGCTCCTCCTGTGTCTCCTGCCTGAGCAGAACCGTCAAAGGCCGCATGACCGAACTGGTCATATAATTTTCTCTTTTCCTTATCGCCGAGCACTGCATAGGCTTCTGACACCTCCGCAAATGCCTCCGCCGCCTTTTTATCTCCGGCATTGGAATCCGGATGATACTTCTTTGCCAGCTTCCGGTATGCCCTCTTAATGGCGGCTTCATCGGCGTTTCTGTCGACACCGAGTACCTCATAATAGTCTCTCTTCGTCAAGGACATCACCCTCTCTCTCTTTTTCTGTCATAATAATATAGATATAAAGGAGAGTAGGACTTTCTCCTGCTCTCCCTTGTCTTTTTTTCGTATCCTGCCGCTTTATTCCTCTGTCGTTTCTTCGTCTGCATCGGCATCTTCCGGAACTGCTGCGTTATGAACCGCTGTTACAGTTGCAACTACAGCATCAAGATCCGTTGTAATATGAACATCCTTGTCGGCTGCCAGCGTCAGATCCTTTACCCGGATCACATCACCGATCTTCATTTCACCGACATCAACCTTTACCTTGTCAACAAGAGCTGCCGGAAGAGCCTTGTACGCAATCTCCTCCAGGTTGATCTGAAGAACGCCCTCGGCAATCTTCTCATGATTCTCAAATACCAGCTCTGCAACGGAATGAACCATCTCGTTGCTTACCAGTGCCTGAAAATCAATCTCATCAATCCGGCCTGCCGTCGGATTGAACAAAACATCCTTAATCAGCACATCGTACTGGGTTCCATCCACATCCAGCATGATCTGGCTTCCCTTTCCATCGGTCTTCAGAAGCTTTTCCACTTCCTTCTTGCCCATCTTTACGGGAATCGAACCCTTAATTTCTCTTCCGAACACGTTGCCTACGACGTATCCCTCTCTTCTCAGCTTCTTTGCTTTGACGTCCATGGTTCTCTTTTCAGCTTTTAAAGTATTCATTTTATCTTTTCCTCCAAATCTGATTGATCTCCTTAGCAGCCTTCGACAAGAGGTATGTTAAGTATCGTTATTTTATTCCTCAGCTCCGGCGCGTCAAACACGCCGGAGTCGATTCATTAACCCTGAGGCTTATCCCTCAATGGCAATGTACTTGTTTTCGGTTACAGGCTTTACTTCCTTCTTCGGAACAAACAGGGTTAAAATACCATGCTTAAACTCGCCCTTGATATCCTCGTTTGTCAGGCCCTCGCCCACATAAAAGCTTCTTGTGCAGGCGCCTGCATAACGTTCTCTCCGAATGTACCGGCCGGTATCTTTTTCCTTTTCGTCCTTGTCAAGACCCTTTTCAGCGCTGATGGTCAGATAACCATCCTCCAGAGCAACCTTGACTTCTTCTTTCTTGAAGCCGGGCAGATCAACCACCAGTTCGTAACCGTTATCCATTTCCTTGATATCGGTTTTCATAACGTGATCAGCTTTTCTTCCGTAAAGCTTCTTCTCTGTGTTTCTCAATGCTTTATCATCATAGAACGGAAAACCGCCATCAAAGAAATCATCAAATAAGTTTTCTCCAAAAATACTAGGCATTAACATAAGTCATCTCTCCTTTTATACCTTGCTTTTCTGGAACCGGAAGGCTTTTCGGAACCGCTCCGGAGCTATGTATCATTTCAGGCTCCTTATCTTGTTCCCCTTCCTTTGTTCTACGTGTAATATAGCACGCATTATTAGCAATGTCAAGAGGTGAGTGCTAATTTTTTGTGAAGATTTTGTGAACACGATAAACCACATACATAAGAAGAAAGACCCAAACCACAACGGTTTGAGCCTTTCTTCTCTCATATAAAATTTTATGACTTTCCTTTATTTATCCGGCCATGTGGAACATTTCAATTAAGAACATCCAGCTCAGTCCATAGTAGCTTATAACGGCAACCAGGTCGTTGACCGTCGTGATCAGCGGGCCGGATGCCACTGCCGGGTCCACATGGATCTTTTTGAAAAACAGCGGGATGCACGTTCCGACGGCACTGGAAATCACCATTGCCAGAAGAAGCGCCGTTCCGATGCATGCTGATACCGCATAAGCAAACAGAAGCGTTTTTCCTTTAAAGAAGAAAATATACAGTCCGATCAGGATGAACGACAGGAGCCCCAGCAGTGCACCGTTGCAGAACCCGATCCTGGTTTCTTTCCATACCAGCCCCAGCTTCTGCTTTCCGGTCAGGGATTCGTCCATCAGGACGCGGATCGTCACAGCCAGCGACTGGGTTCCGACGTTTCCTGCCATATCAAGGATCAGCGACTGGAAGCTCATGATGATCGGGAGGGCCACCACGACCTTTTCAAAAGCACCGACCACCGATGATACCACCATGCCAAGCCCCAGCAGAATGATCAGCCAGGGGAGACGTTTTTTCATACTCTGGACCAGCGGTTCCTTTAAATCTTCCTCCGCCGTCAGACCTGCCAGCTTTGCGTAATCCTCACCCATCTCATCATCGACCAGGTCGATGATGCTGGCAGATGTGATCACACCGAGGATCTGGTTATCGTTATCCAGAACAGGAACCGAATCCTCCGAATAATCCTTCAGTTCTTCAATACAGTCATCGATGGCCTCTTCCGCATACACATACGGATAGGAGGTCACTACAAGATCCTCCAGGGTGTCGCCCTGCCTGGCGATGATCAGCTCCTTCAGATCAATGGCTCCGTAGAACTTCTGCTGATCCGTCACCACAAAAATCGTGGAAATATTATCATTTTTTGCCGCCTGGGAGATCAGGCTGCTCATCGCCTGCTTCACCGTCAGCTTCGAGGAGATCACAATATAATTTGTGGTCATGCGGCTTCCGATCTCATCCTCATCATAGGATGCGATCACCTCGATATCATGCCGCACCTCCGGCTCCAGCAGATCAATTAAGATCTTCTTCCGGTCTTTGTCCAGTTTTTGAAGGACATCCGCCAGGGCATTTGTCTCCATGCGGGAAAGGATCGCCGCCGCTTTTTTGACATCGATCTCACCCAGGTACGCCGCTGCGTTGTCCTCTTCCGTATACTCAAAAATATTGGAGAGCATATCGGTATCCAGAATCCGATATAATTTACATCGTTCCGAAACCGTCATTTCCGGCAGTGCGTCTGCCAGATCGTTCTCGTGAAAATCCTCCAGTCTGCTGCTCATGACAGCCGGGGAGGCATTGCTTCGCACGATCTTCAGGATCTCCTGTGTGTAATCCTGTGCACGTTCCATATTCTTATCCTCCTTGTTCCAGTCCGGTTTTCATAGGATAAGAAAGAAAAAGAATCAGAAATCAGACGACGACAGAACGGCCGAAAGCCCGCTGTGTTCTTTTTATTTCCCGTCCTATGCTGCTACTTCGCCCGTGAGAATCACAGCCGTCCATTCTGTCCACCTGCCTTTCCTGTAAATTTTTGTAACGCTTCTGAGCCAGGCTCTGAAGCGTTTTAATTATTTGAATTTTTCCATATTCCAGTTTTATTTTAAACGTTCAAAACAGAAAAATCAAGCTGAAATACCCTATAGAATATGTAAAAATTCAGGGCCTATAAATTCAGGGCGCCGGTTCCCCGCGCCCTGCAAACTCTCAGTTTTTCCTGTAGTAAAGGATCACTCCTTTTTTACTTCTCCGTCACACGATCACACTCCAGGCTTTTACCAGCCGTTCCAGGCTGAACGCTGCATTGGCGGGACTGGTGGACGGCAGCTTTACCGCCTCCATGCCGGTCTGTTCCCGCAGATACGTTTCATATAAACGGTACGAGGTTCCGCCGTTGCAGACAATGGTTTCAATCGCTGCCCGCCCGAGGATCTCCGTTAAATCATTGGGAACTGCATTCCGGATACTGCTGTCACTGGAACCGATGATCTCACAGCTTGCGATCACATCCCACATGGCAATTCCATGATCCAGCAGAAACTGTTTTTTCTCTTCGATCGCAGACGGAACCGTACCCTCACAGGTATTTTTTTCACACCTGCAGTCCCCGAACAATACCGCCAGAACCTTCCAGAGCCGGTTCTGCGGATGATTGTAAAAGAAATGTCCCTCCCTGGATTTCACCGACGGAAAGCTTCCAAGGATCAGGATGCGCGAATGCTCATCGTACACCGGGGGAATCTCGTGAATCACCCTCTGAGACTCAGTCTGCCCAGACAATATAATCGTCCTTTCTGGGCTTTTCCGCAGGCTCCGGCCCCTCTCCATAGCCAAGAATACAGTGACCGATCCCCTCCAGGCTGTCCTTCAGGCCCCACTTCTTCATGAGGGCTTTTCCCTCCGCGCTGTTAAACACTTCTTTTGCCCGGTGGATCCAGCAGGAGCCAAGCCCCAGTGCATGTGCCGCATTAAGCAGGTTGCCCATCACCAGGCTTCCGTCCTCCTTATAGGTCGGAACCTCCTTGTCGGCAAACACAATGATCACCGTCGGCGCACCGTAAAACGGATCTGTGTGAACCCCCATGACTTCCGCATTCATGCGCGACAGCTTCTTTACCGTCTCCGGCTCCTGAACAACCACCATCACTGCCGACTGCCGTCCCATACCACTGGGTGCATTCATGCCCGCCTTTAAGATTTTCTCCAGATCTGCCCGGTTAATCTGAGTCGGCTGATACCTCTTCACACTTCTTCTTGTGGTAAGATCCTGTATGGTTTCCTTCATAATCCAAATATCCTCCTGTTCTCGCCGTCACAGATCTTCCGCTCACTTTCCCGGGTTTCTCCGCGGCCGGCGGCCCTGCCCCTATCATAGCACGTTTTCATGAGTTTGAACAGAATCGGAATTTATGATATGCTTTGTGGTTACTTTCCATTGAGTTTTCCCGCCCTCTGCTTTATAATAAAACAGGAAGTCATTTCCTATTAAATAAGACGACATGAGGTTTTTATGAACAAGGAATTAAAATTCGCGATTCTGATCGACGCAGATAACATTTCTGAAAAATACATTAAGATTATTCTGGACGAAACCGCAAAGAGCGGTATTGCCACCTATAAGCGGATCTACGGCGACTGGACGAACCCTCAGCTCAGTTCCTGGAAACGGGTGCTTCTGGACAACTCCATCATTCCGATCCAGCAGTACGGCTATACCACCGGAAAGAGCGCCACAGATTCCGCCATGATCATCGATGCCATGGATATCCTGTATACCGGCGGCGTGGACGGTTTCTGTCTGGCTTCCTCCGACAGCGATTTCACCCGTCTGGCAGCACGGCTGCGGGAATCCGGCATGCAGGTCATCGGCATGGGCGAGAGTAAAACGCCAAAGGCCTTTATTTCGGCCTGCAACCAGTTCAAATATCTGGATATTCTCTTATCCTCAAGTCAGGAAGAACCGGAGACCGTAACGGAACCGGCTGATCTGCCATCTGCAGAATCGGAAAAGGCAGTGGCTGTCAAGAAGAACCGGAGCCAGTCCAAGCGTACCAAACAAAAAAAACAGGAACCGGAGCCTCAGCCCCAGACGAACCTGAAAACCATCAAAAAAGCAATCCTTTCCCTTGTGGAAGAATGCTCCGACGACGACGGCTGGATCTTTTCCGCCGAGCTTGGAAATCAGCTGGCCAAACGATTCCCCGATTTCGATGTCCGAAACTTCGGATTTTCCAAGTTCACCCCCTTTATCAATTCCCTGGGGATGTTCGATGTGAAGCGCAACCAGGCAAATTCCAACAGCAATGTCCAGCTTGTCTACTTTAAACTGAAGTCATAACGAAAATAAAAACCACGCAGGACGGCTCTGTCTCTTCCCCAAAAAGACAGCACCTCTCATGCGTGGCTTTTGTTTTATATTCTTTAACCTTCTCCCAAGTCCACTTTCACTTAATTACCGATTCTGGAACACTCTCATCTTCTTCATGGTCGCCTGCTTGATGGCCTCCACCATATGAGGCTGAAGATCAGTCAGTAAATGCTCTCCGTTCTCATAGAAATCATGCGCGGCTTTCGCTCCGGCAAGATTGATGTCCGTAAAAATATTGATCTTGCTGATTCCCTCAGTGATGGCCTTGCGGAAATCATCGTCTGTCAGTCCGGATCCACCATGAAGCACCAGGCTGGTTCCGATGGTTTCCGCAATTTCTCGGATTCTGGCAAAATCCAGCTTTGGAGGAAGCTTGTATGCGCCATGGGCTGTGCCGACTGCAATCGCCAGTGCGTCTACACCGGTTCTTGTGGCGTAATCAAGAGCCTGCTCCGGCTCGGTATAAAATGCAGACGGATCTGCCGCGTCACCAGTTGTCGGGTTGTTGCCCACATGTCCAAGCTCCGCCTCGATGGTTGCACCGCAAGAATGCGCCAGCTTCGTCATTTCCGCTACCTTTTTGATATTCTCCTCATAGGGGTCTGTGGAGCAGTCATACATAATGGAGCTGAAGCCCAGCTCCAGAGCCTTTTTGCAGCACTCTGCCGTCAGACCATGATCCAGATGAACAACTACAGGTACACTGGCACGCTTTGCCATGGGGATCAGCATATCCGCCATCTCCTCAAGAGAAGCCAGAGGCAGAAGCACCTCCGCCGTTCCAATGATGACAGGAGATTTCGTCTCCTCCGCTGCCGCGATCACGCCGCGGGCAAATTCCAGACTGCAGGTATTGAACAGCCCTACTGCATAATGATTTTCTCGTGCCGGTTTCAGAACATCATTCAGATTCGCTAACATAATTTTCTCTCCTCTTATTGTAAATTAAATATACTATTTGGCTTTAAATTTTACCTGCTTATCGCAGGTAATTGATTGTATATTTTATTTACCATTAGGTTACAACGAAAACAATGGTTTGTCAAGCTCTGATCGTCAAAAAGATTTCACGGGTCCACCCAGGCCTGCCAGCCGGAGTCGTCTGGAACGTTCCCGGGCTTCCCCCAGTTTAACTGTTCTGTATTTATTTCAGGAACAGCCTCAGCAGCTTTTCTTTCCATTTTCGGTACGGCTGATACCGGATCGGCAGATCGATCCAGTTGTATTTTTTCACGATGCTTTTCTCATGGCTGAAGGTCTCGAAGCTTTTCCTTCCATGATAGCTTCCCATACCGCTGTTTCCAACGCCTCCAAAGCCCATGCGTGAGGTGGCAAGGTGAATGATCGTATCGTTGATGCATCCGCCGCCGAAGCTAAGGGAACCGAGAAGCCGCCTTTCTGTTTCTTTGTTTCGGGTGAAAATATAGCAGGCCAGAGGTTTTTCCCGCTCCAGGACAAAGTTCTCGGCCTCGTCAATGGTCTCAAAAGTCAGTACCGGAAGCAGCGGCCCGAAGATTTCCTCCTGCATCACAGGATCGGAGGGCTTTACCTGATCGAGAACCGTCGGGGCAATCTGGAGTGTGCCCTCCCTGACTTCGCCGCCCATGAATACCGTTCCGGAGTTCATCAGACCCTTGATCCGGTTAAAATGCTTCTCATTGATGATCTTCGGATAATCGGGATTCTCCAGCGGATTTTTTCCGTACATCCGCCTGGTCTCCGCGCGGAACAGCTTCAGAAACCGATCCTTGACGGAGCTCTGGACCAGCAGATAATCCGGCGCTACGCAGGTCTGTCCGCTATTTAAAAATTTTCCAAACGCAAGCCGTCTGGCTGCCACCTTCAGGTCCGCAGTCTCATCTATGATACAGGGGCTTTTGCCGCCCAGCTCCAGCGTCACCGGTGTCAGATTCTTTGCTGCCTTTTCCATGACCAGCCTTCCGACCTTCACGCCGCCGGTAAAGAAAATATAATCAAACTGCTGCTCCAGAAGCTCGGCGTTTTCGGCTCTTCCACCCTCCACAACCGCCACATATTCCGGCGGAAACACGGATTCGATGAGGCGCCTGATGGCCGCCGACGTGGCCGGTGCGTAGGCAGACGGCTTTAACACGCAGCAGTTTCCCGCCGCGATAGCTCCCACCAGCGGTTCCATACAGAGCATGAACGGATAATTCCATGGCGACATAATCAGAGTCACACCGTAAGGCTCCATAATGGAAAAGCTCTTTGCATGGAACTGCGCCAGAGGCGTCAGATGACGCTTCGGCCTTGCATAGCGGATCAGATGCTTTTTCATGAAGGAAATTTCCGAAAGTGTCATTCCGGTTTCCGTCATGTAGGACTCCGATGGTGCCTTATTCAGATCCTCCCGAAAAGCCGCAAACAGCTCACTCTCCCGGTTTTTGATCTCCGTTTCCAGACGCGCCAGGGCCTCCAGGCGAAAAGCCACAGGGCGTGTCGCACCTGTGGCATAAAAAGCCCGCTGTTTTTTTACCAGTTCCTGAATCTCCAATCTTATCCCTCCATTACCTTTACATAAACCGTTCTCTGTCTCGGTCCGTCAAATTCACACAGGTACAGATCCTGCCATACGCCGAGAATGATTTCTCCCTCCTCCAGGATCAGTGTTACAGACGCACCCATGACCGAGGATTTCACATGGGCATGGGAATTTCCCTCGTAATGACGGTAGCGGATATCCCTGGTGGGAAAAGTTTTTTCCAGTGAATACAAAATATCGTGAGAAACGTCCGGATCTGCATTCTCGTTGATGGTAAGCGCCGCCGTGGTATGGGGACAATGGACCACTACAATCCCGTTTCGGATCCCGCTCTCCTTCACATCTTTTTTGACGATGTCCGTCAGCTTTACCATATCTCTCCGTTCCGAAACGATTACATTATGTTTGAACAGATTCATCGAACGTCCTCCTGTTTTCTAAAAATAATAGAAAAATACTTGTTATCCGGAGCCGGTTATGCTCTGCCGTCCGGCTGTCACGCTTTCGCTTTCTTTGTTTTTCCTGCGATCACCGTCAGAACGATCATAAGCAGGACCAGACCCAGCAGCGTGCCGGCCCAGCCGTTTGCCGTAATGCCGGCCGCCAGATATCCCACAAAACAGCATGCCGCAACCGTCAGCGCATAGGGAATCTGGGTGGATACATGATTGATATGGTTGCACTGAGCTCCCGCCGAAGCAAGGATCGTTGTATCGGAGATCGGGGAAATATGATCGCCGCAGACAGCACCTGCCAGGATTGCTGCTGTTGTGATGGTCAGCATATTGATGTTTCCGGTTCCAACCACCTCAAAGGCAATGGGGATCAGGATTCCGAAGGTTCCCCAGGAGGTTCCGGTCGCAAAGGACAGTCCCGTTGCCACAGCAAACAGAATGGCCGGAAGCAGCATGGCAACCAGCATATTTCCACCCACCACGCTTCCTACAAAGCCGCCGATGTTCAGATAATCCTCGCGGCATACGCCGGAAAGTGTCCATGCGAGACAGAGGATCATGATGGCCGGTGTCATGGCCTTAAAGCCCTCGGTGAAGCTCTCACAGAACTCCTTGAAGGTAATGACCTTTCTCGGCAGATACAGAATAAAGGTTACAACCAGCGTAAAGAAGGAGCCCAGCACAAGGCTTCTTGCGGAATCGCAGTTTGCAAATGCTTCCACGATGCCGACACCGTCCAGGATTCCGCCGGTATAAAGCATTCCTGCGATACAGAACACGATCAGGACCGCAATGGGAATGATCAGATCCATCACCTTGCCACGGCCGGTGATCTTCAAGTCCTCTTCGCCGTCAGTGGTTTCTTCTCCCTCTCTGGCAACCAGCTCTTCATACTTTTTCATCGCGCCGTAATCCATGTTCCGGCCAATCATATAGAGCATGAACACGATGGTCAGGATTGCATACAGGTTAAAGGGAATCGTCCGCAGGAACAGATTAAAGCCGTCGATCCCGCTTCCCTCCGGAAGAGAGGAGCCCACTGCCGCTGCCCAGCTTGAGATGGGTGCAATGATGCAGACAGGCGCCGCCGTTGCATCAATGATATATGCCAGCTTCGCACGGCTTACCTTATACTTGTCCGTCACGGGACGCATAACCGTTCCCACAGTCAGACAGTTGAAATAATCATCTACAAAGATCAGAGATCCGAGAAGCACGGTAGAATACAGAGCTCCGCGCTTGGATTTGATGACCTTGGACGCCCAGTTTCCATAGGCCCTCGATGCACCGGATTTTGTGATCAGTGCCACGAGGATTCCGAGGAGTACCAGGAATATCAGAATATCCGCGTTTCCGCCGATCTTCTCTCCCATGATCGTAAATGTGGTTTCTACTGAAGTAAGCGGGTTAAATCCCGTTACCAGAAGTGCTCCCGAAAGGATTCCGATGAGCAGTGACAAATAAACTTCCTTTGTGATCAGCGCCAGTGCAATCGCCACGACCGGCGGCAGCAGCGCCCAAGCTGTTCCAGACATACAAGTCCTCCCTTTTGTGTTGATGTTTTGTCCGCGTGTATCCTTTTGTTTCTGTCTTTTTCATGCTCCGCCCTTTTGTACCCGGCCGGCTTTATTGCTTATGGCTTACACCCTTTTGTCTCTTTCCTTTGTCCGGCAGTCCCTGGCAAGCGCTTCCCGTTCTTTCTCCGGAAGCTCCACCCAGTCAGTATAGGAAATATCCATAGGCTTCATCTGTGCACCGCACTGATAACATTCTGCCTTCAGGAATTTCGATACTACCCGCGTTTTCCCGCACTGCGGACATACAAATATCCGAATCACACTGGTTCTCCATTTCCTTTGTAAAAGAATCTTCTGTTTTCACAAAAGACTTCCTGTTACGCAAAAAACTTCCTGTTACGCAAAAAACTTCCTGTTACACAAAAAGCCTTCCCAGGCGCTTTTGCCAAGTCCCGGAAGGCTTTGCTGTTTGTTCTTTATTATAAACAATTTCTTAACAGATTACAAGGTTAATTTTCATTCATCTTTGCCAGCTTTGCAGCCTGATCGGCCGCGATGCAGGCATCAATGATCTCCTGGATATCTCCGTTCAGGATTTTATCCAGCTTATAAAGTGTCAGTCCGATCCGATGATCTGTCACACGCCCCTGGGGAAAGTTATAGGTACGGATCTTCTCCGAGCGGTCTCCGGTTCCGATCTGGCTTCTTCTTGCTTCTGCCTCCGCGTCATGCCGCTTCTGACATTCAATATCATACAGCTTGGTCTTTAACAGGGCAAACGCCTTCGCCTTGTTCTGGATCTGAGATTTCTCCGTCTGGCTGTATACCACGATTCCGGTGGGATAATGAGTCAGACGAACCGCAGAGTCCGTCGTATTGACACACTGACCGCCGTTTCCGGACGCACGCATTACATCGATTCGGATATCCTTTTCATCAATCTGAATGTCCACTTCCTCATCGGCCTCCGGCATCACTGCCACGGTCACGGTGGAGGTATGGATCCGCCCGCCGGACTCGGTTTCCGGCACACGCTGTACCCGATGCACGCCGGATTCATACTTCATAACAGAATAGGCACCCTGGCCCTTGATCATGAAGCTTACACTCTTCATTCCGCCGATTCCGATCTCATCCGCCTCCAGAAGCTCCGTCTTCCAGCGTCTGCTCTCGGCATAATGAACATACATCCGATAGATCTCCGCCGCAAATAATGCCGCCTCATCACCGCCGGCGCCGGCACGGATCTCCACGATAACGTTCTTATCATCATTGGGATCCTTTGGAAGAAGCAGCACCTTCAGCTTCTGCTCCAGTTCCGTGATCTTTTCTCTTGCACCGGAAAGCTCCTCCTTGAGCATTTCCCGCATTTCCTCGTCATTCTCGCCATCCAGCATGGCAAGACTGTCCTCCACATCCTGCTTTGCACCCTTATATTCCTTATAGGTCTCCACAAGGGGGGTCAGTTCATTCTGCTCCTTCATCAGCTTACGGAAGCGGTTCTGATCTTCCACCACATAGGGGCTGTTCAGTTCTTCCATAATTTCTTCATACCGAATCAGAATATCATCGAGTCTGTCAAACATGAAACTCCTCCTGTTCTATTTTCTTCCCCGGAATCCTGCTGTTACAACCCGTTCAAGCCCGGGCAGATCCCTGATTATTTCTGTATCTGTAAATCCGTTTTCTGTTAAGATTTCCGAAACCGCCGCTCCCTGGTCCCAGCCGATTTCCAGATAGATCCGGCCGCCTGCTGCCAGATACTCCGGCGCACGCGCACCGATCCTCCGGTAAAGCAAAAGCCCATCCTCGCTTCCATCCAGTGCCAGACGCGGTTCATGATCCCGTACCTCCGGTTCCAGGGTCTCAATCTCGGCACTTTTTATATAGGGTGGATTGGATACGATCACATCAAATCCGCCCTCCAGGTTTTCAAACAAGTCGGAACGGACCGTCCGGCACACAGCTTCTTTTCCAAGCCGTCGGATATTTTCCTCTGCCACAGCCAGAGCCTCTCCGGAAATATCACTGAGCGTCACCTGAACATTGCACAGATATTCCGCCAGACTGATCCCGATACAGCCGCTTCCGGTGCAGAGATCCAGGATCCTTAAAGGCTGTCCTTCCCTTCTGCAAAGCTGCCCCTGCTTTTCGTCCTCCAGGACACATTCCACCAGCGTTTCCGTATCCTGTCTTGGAATCAGCACATGCTCATTGACAAAAAACGAAAGTCCCATAAAATCCTGGCTTCTCAAAAGCTGCTGCAGAGGGATCCGTTCTCCCCGAAGCCTCAGCAGCCGCCCGAATTCCTCTTTCTGCCTCCGTTTTTCCTCCGGAACCGTCTCATTGGCCTGAAGAAAATATTGGCTTCGTTCCATGGAAAACACATGAGAGAACAGATACCAGGCATCCAGACGGCTTTCTGTGATACCGCGTTCCGCCAGATAATGGCTTCCTTCGTCCAGAAGTTCTCCATAACTTCCCTTTGCTTTCATGGCACCCCCTGCTTTTCCGAAAAATAACCGTTCTCTTATCGCACCGGCTCATCCGTGTCTTTTGCATGATAAACATGCTCCATGACATCAAAAGTTTTCTTTCTCGTAATTCTTCCAGTCAAACACGGCTTCCACCGACCGGATCCCCACCTCGATCATGTCGTCGTCCGGTTCTCTGGTCGTCAGCCCCTGAAGCCACAGCCCCGGCTTGCTGATCAGATTGATGATCGGATTATCGCTGTTTCCGGCCAGCCGCAGGATCTCATAGGAGATTCCGGCGATCACAGGGATCAAAAGGATCCGAAGCAGCACCTTCAGCCACACCGTATCCGTCTGGATCACCATGGAAAATAAAATACTGATCAGTACCACAAATAACAGAAAGCTGGTTCCGCAGCGCTTATGCTGCTTGGAGCTTTTCCGCACATTTTCTACCGTCAGGGGCAGTCCGTGCTCAATACAGTTGATGCACTTATGCTCTGCTCCGTGGTACATATAAACCCGGCGGATATCCTTCATGAGAGAGATCAGCAGCACATAGGCGATAAAGATCACCAGGCGGATCAATCCCTCGATAAATCCCATGAGTGCTCTGGACGGGATATGCTTCCGAAACAGACTGGATAAGAACATCGGCAGCATGACAAAGATTCCCAGCGCCAGGATCACAGAAAATACCATCGTGATCCCCATGATAATGCCGTCCTTTTTATCTGTCTGTTCCTCTTTCCGGGCCTTTCCTGGATCCGGTTCTGTTTCCGTCCTTCCGTTTTTCTGAACCGGCTCTTCCTCATCGTAAAAGCTGGCAGAAAAGCTTAATGTCTTCATGCCCATACGCATGGAATCCACAAAATTAAAAATTCCTCGTACAAAGGGAATGTTCAGTCCCTTATGCTTATCAAGAAAGGATACCCAGGTATCCTTTTCCACCTGGATCTCTCCGTCCGGCCTGCGAACCGCCACCGCATACTTGCTGCCGTTCCGCATCATAACGCCCTCAATCACTGCCTGGCCGCCGATTCCCGATGATTTCATTGGCAGTCCCCTTTCATTACAAAAAGGCTGCGATCCCTTTTTCCGAAATCGCAGCCCATTTCTTTACAGCACCTTATTTTGCGTTCATGCCGTACTTACGGTTGAACTTCTCAATACGTCCGCGTGCGGAAGCAGCCTTCTGCTGTCCGGTGTAGAACGGATGGCACTTGGAGCAGATTTCAACATGAATATCGCCCTTTGTGGATCTTGTCTCGAACTCATTACCGCAGTTGCAAACTACCTTTGCAGTCTGATAATTAGGATGGATACCTTCTCTCATTTCATTCACCTCTCTCAAACGATTTCTATCGCTAGGCATAGATACGCCTGTTTTCTTTCTAAAACAGCGAATTTAATTATAGCATAAGCATTCCGGTTATGCAAGTCTTTTAAATAAAGTTTTCCGCGGTTTCGGAGATTTTTCGCGGTTTTCCGCCGCTTTTCCATACATGAGATCAATACTTTTCCGGATTTTTATCATTCTGTCCTACGGTATCTGGATTTTCGCCACCTGTGCCAGGAATTCCCGGTTATTTCTGGTCCGGCGGAACAGATCCAGGATCCGCTCCACGGCTTCCTCCTGCTTCAGGCCGCCGGTTACTTTCCGGATCTGCTCCACGGCTTCCTGCTCTTCCTTCGTCAGAAGCAGATCGTCCCGTCTTGTTCCGGATTTCAGTATATCAATGGCCGGGAAGATCCGTTTTTCCGAAAGCTTCCTGTTCAGAACCAGCTCCATGTTGCCGGTTCCCTTAAATTCCTCGAATACCATATCATCCAGACGGCTTCCTGTCTCCACAAGCGCCGTCGCCAGGATCGTCAGGCTTCCGCCCTCCCGCATGTTTCTGGCCGCACCGAAGAACCGTTTCGGCATATGGAGCGCCGCCGGATCAAGGCCGCCGGAAAGCGTTCTGCCGCTGGGCTGCACTGTCAGATTGTAGGCTCTCGCCAGTCTTGTGATACTGTCAAGCAGGATCATAACATCCTTTCCATGCTCCACCAGGCGCTTGGCCCGCTCCAGAACCATCTCCGATACCCGCTTATGATGCTCGGGAAGCTCGTCAAAGGTAGAATAAATTACTTCTACATTCGGCCCCTCAATGGACTCCTTAATATCCGTTACTTCCTCGGGACGCTCATCGATCAGAAGCACGATCAGATGCATATCCTTGTGATTGATCTTCACCGCCCGCGCGATTTCCTTTAACAGCGTTGTTTTTCCGGCCTTGGGCTGGGAGGCGATCATGCCTCGCTGTCCCTTGCCCACCGGTGCCAGAAGATCCACGATCCGCATGGCAACGCTTCCTCCCTGCGTTTCCAGGTGGATCCGCTCGTTGGGAAAGATCGGCGTCAGATCCTCAAAATTAGGTCTTCGTTCTGCCAGATACGGCGGCATATCGTTGACTTTGGAGACATAGAGCAGCGCCGCAAACTTCTCCGTCGGCGTTTTCACTCTTTTGCTTCCGCATACGATATCTCCGGTTTTCAGGTTAAAACGGCGGATCTGGGACGGCGATACATATACATCATCATCTCCCGGCAGAAAGTTTGCACAACGAATAAATCCATATCCATCCGGCATGACCTCCAGGATTCCGTTGGCCTGGATCCCGCTGTCCAGTGCCTGAAGCTCCTCGGGATTGATATTGGGCACCATGGACGGCTCCTGAACAGCTTCATTCTTCACATAATCGCCGGTTCTTCCGTTATTTCCTGCTGCAGCAGGACCTCCCTGCTGGATATTCTGCGGGCCACGATTCTGAGGCTGATTATATCCCTGCTGTGCAGACTGGCCGGCCGGTCTGGCCATATTCCCGTATCTTGTGCCGCCTGTCTGGACATTTCTTTGTCTCTGCATTCCATTGGACACAGTCCGGTACCGGGGATTCTCCCCATTCTGTCCATACGGCCGGTCCATCTGCGCTGCCCCGCCGGCCGCATAGTTCTGGTTATAATTCTGGTTATAATTCTGGTTATAATTCTGATTATAGTTCTGACTGCGGTTCTGACTTCCGGACTGTACCGCTCCATTCGGTATATACCCCTGACCGCTGCCCTGATTTTCGGCCGGTTTCATCTCTCCCTGTCCATTGGCCTGATTTTCGGTCTGTGCCGCTTCATTCCGGGCATCGGACTGACTGTTCTGTCTGGATGCCTCATTCCGGGAATCAGCCTGACCGTTCTGTCTGGACGCCTCATCCCGTTCCAGGATCATATCGATCAAAAGTGCTTTCCGATAGGAGGTTACATTTTTAATTCCCAGGTCTCTGGCAATCTGACGGATCTGTGCCAGCGGCAAAGTCTCCAGTTTTTCTTTCATAAATTTTATTTCCTTTCTGCAATGGGTAAACAAATAAGAACAAGAGGAACGATTTTTCAGATTTAATTTCAGTTTTCTCGTTTTGTGGGATTCATCTGCCTTGAAATCGGCATATCAGAACATAGACTCTTATAATGACATAATATAGCACACTTCTCTTTTTTTGGCAAGTACCCGGATTTACCGGGACAAAAATCACCCCCAAAATACCGCTTGATTTCACCTTTTAAAGTTGGTATGATGATACCAGGACTCACGAATTCCACGGTTCCGTCCGTACGGAATTCTGTTTGTATCTCATATCCGAAGGGAGGGAAGATTCCATGTCTGAACCGCTGACTCTGTATAAGCTGATGATTCTGTATATGTTAAAGCAGGTAAAGTTCCCGCTTTCCAATGCCCAGATTTCGGAATTTTTTCTGGATAAGGAATATACCACTTACTTTACGCTTCAGCAGGCGCTTTCTGAACTCAGCGAATCTCACCTGGTAAAAATGGAATCCACGCGCAACAGCTCCCGTTATGAGATCACCAGTGAAGGTGAAGAAACCCTCTCCTATTTCGGGAAGAAAATCTCTTCTGCGATCGTTGACGATATCGACGCCTATTTAAAAGAAAATAAAGTCCGCCTCCGCGATGAAGTCGGACTGATCTCTGATTATTACCGTTCCACCGCCCAGGATTATGTGGTTCACTGTGCGATCCGTGAGGGTAAGACCTCGCTTCTGGACCTGAGCATTTCCGTCCCGGACAAGGAACAGGCCGAGCATATGTGCAGCCGCTGGAATAAAGAAAACCAGGCGATTTATCAGAACATCATGAAGCTGTTAATGAAATAAAAAAGAATGTGCCGCGGCACATTCTTTTTTATTTTGATCCATCATTCGATATTTCTTACTTCCGGTTTGCGATCTCCAGAAGCTTGTCCTTTAACTCGCCCTCCAGCCGGTTCATTTCCACCTCTGCCTCAGCTCTTGCCTTTCTGCCGTCGGCCTGGATCTGAAGTACCTCATCCAGCGTTGCGATCAGCGTTTCGTTGGTGGATTTCAGCGTTTCCATATCTACGATTCCACGTTCGGATTCCCGTGCCACATCGGCAGATGCCGTCTTTAAGGTCTCGGCATTCTTCTTGAGCAGCTCATTGGTCATGTCTGAAACCCTGCGCTGTGCCTGAGCAGCTTCTGCGGAATGGGCCGCACCGAGCGCAAGAACCATCTGGTTCTTCCACAGAGGAATCGTATTGACGATCGTGGACTGGATCTTCTCGACCATTACTGTGTCATTGTCCTGCACCAGACGGATCTGAGGGGCTGTCTGCATGGAGATCATGCGGGTCAGCTCCAGATCATGAAGCTTCTTCTCAAACCGCTTGCATCTGGCATCCAGATCCCGCGCTGCCTGAGCATCTTCCGGAAGTCCGCTCTTCTCCGCCTTTGCAGTCAGCTCCGGCAATTCCTTATTCTCCACCTCATAAAGCTTTTTCTTTCCGGCAAGGATATACATGGAAAGCTCCTTGAAGTAGGTCAGGTTTGTTTCGTACATCTTATCCAGCATGGCAGCGTCCTTTAAGAGCTGCACCTGATGATCCTCCAGAGCCTTGCAGATCCTGTCCACATTGACCTCAGCCTTGGCATACTTTGCCTTCATAGCGGTAACCTTATTGGCCTGCTTTTTGAAAATGCCTAAGAAGCCACGTTCCTCCTCCGCATCAAAGCCCTTTAACTCTGTTACCACATCGGCAAGCAGAGTCCCAACCTCTCCGAGATCCTTGGTCTTCACGTTGTTCAGGGCGGACTCGGAAAAGTCTGCCATCTTCTTCTGCGCGCCCGCTCCATACTGAAGAACAGCTGCCGAATCTGCCAGATCGATCTGTCCGGCAAAGGCATCTACCATCTGCTTTTCCTCCTCGGAAAGCATATTATCGTTCCATTCCGGCTCTTTTTTCTCTGCCGGAAGCTCCGGCTCCGGAGCTTTTGTCTCCCCGAACGGATCCAGTGTCAATACCGTTTTTGTCTGAACTTCATTCATTTCCATGGCCATCCTCCCCAATTTCGCTATTTTATTTCTGTTAAGCTTCCATGCTTTCCGCAGCTGTTTCTGCGTTCACAGATATGCTTTATCATATCACGGTTTCGCGCTCCCGCCAAGAACCGTGCCTTCATTTTACGTTCCTTTTACATCTGTTTCTTATCAATCTGCCCTCCGGAAAGCCCCTCCTGGGCAAGCAGGGTCTTCAATACCGAAATATCTGTGGACACATCCCAGGCAGTCTCCTGGAACATGCTGTCAAACAGGCGCTCAAATGCCTCGTTTAACGTATCCAGCGTATCCTCGATCTCCTTTTTGGAGGTGGTGATATTCTCTCCCTGAACTGGCTGGCCGTCCAGCTCCTGATATGCCTCCAGAAGCTTTACTGTCGTCGGCAGATAATAATCCATCATCTTCCGCAGGTCCGGAATGTTCTCCGGATGGCGCTCCACACGGTCAAAGATCTTTGAAATGATGGTCTCCATCTGGAGGATCTTTGCAGAGATTTCCTCGCCCGGTATCGCATCATTGCAGGCCCGGATCCGCTTCACATACACCTTTCCCTGCCGGATCGTCTCCTCGGCCTCCGGGCTCAGCTTCGGCCTGCTCTCCTCCATAACGGCGGCCTGCTTTTTTGCCGCCTCCTCTTCACTTTTCTGACGGCTGGCCTGCTCCATGGTCTGGCGATACTGCCGGTAGGTGGCATCATCGGTGATCAGGCAGGTTTCCTCATCATCCATATGCCCCTGGGGAAACCAGCCCCTGGCGATCATCTTTTTCAGATCCTTTGTGACATAAGCCGTGTTCTTTCCGATGCTGTCCGCCAGCTCCTTCAGCTCGCAGTAGGTCTTTCCGCGGAGCCTTGCCGCATAGCGCTTAAACCGCTTCACCAGAGAATATTTTCCGATTCCCATTTTAAGCAGCACCAGTCCTGCGGCAAAAAGAGGCAGAATACAGATCAGTCCGGTCAGGACACCCTTACTGAGTCCCCAGACGCCCAGTGCTGCCAGAAGTCCCACAACTGCCATGGCCGTCCCGCCCGCAAGTACACTGCCGCAGATGGACAGGGCAATTCCTCCCGCCATGGTATGATTGATCTGCACAGGAAACGATGTTTTCTGTACTGCCGGACGGTGATCAGAGCACTGGCTCTGTACCCCGGCTGCATTTCTGACGTTCTGAGAGAAGCTGCTCCAGTTTCTGGTACTGGTTCTGCTGCTGCTCTGCCAGTTGCCGCCCCGCATGGTTCCGTCGGTCTTTACCGCCCGTCCGTACACGCTTTCATCGCTCTTTCTTGCTCGCCCCTGGGAATCAGAGTATTCCGTCCTTACCGTTCTTGCACGCCAGCTTTTCGTCTCACTGCCAGACGTCTCATCGGCGGAATTCTCTTTATTTTCACTGACTGCCGCCATAGCCTGGTCGATGGTACTTCGGATATTCTGGTTCAGCTTCTGGAAATCACCGCAGTTTACGGCGTCCTGTACCATATCCTTGATATTATTCCCCAGATTCTGCCATTCCTCGTTCATCCGCGGCCTCCTCCATTTCCTGCTCCGGCTCTGTAAGGTGCTCGATCAGTGTCCAGATCTCCTCCCGTCCCTGCTTTGTCTCGGCAGAGAACGGGATCACCGTCACATCGGCTCCGATCCCCAGACCGGTCCGCACAGTCTTGATCTGCTTCTGGATCTGGCTGCGCTTGATCTTATCTAACTTGGTGGCAATGATCACCGGCCGGTAACCGTTATGAACCACCCAGTCATACATCTGCTTATCGTTGGCTGACGGCTCGTGACGGATATCCACCAGCAGGAACACACACCGGAGCTGTCTGGATTTCTTCAGATAGTTTTCAATCATACGCCCCCACTTTTCCTTTTCCGCCTGGGATACCTTCGCATATCCGTAGCCCGGCAGATCGACGTAGTACAGGATGTCATTGATGTTATAAAAATTAATGGTCTGGGTCTTTCCCGGCTGCGCCGAGGTTCTGGCATACGCCTTTCGGTTCATCAGCGCGTTGATCAGAGACGATTTTCCTACATTGGATTTTCCTGCAAAGGCGATCTCCGGCTTGTCATTTTCCGGCAGACGGCTGGTCACGCCGCAGACCGTTTCCAGATTTACACTTCTGATTATCATTTTCTCTGCCTCCCGGCTCTCTCACTGCGAAGACCGGCCCCATCGGCCGGAACGCATTCCTTTTATGTTATGCGCCCGGCATCGGACTCCTCCGAAATCTCCCGATTACACAAGCGCTGCCTTCAATACCTGTTCCATGTTTTCCACATACCGGATCTCCATGCCGTCCAGGATCTCCCTGGAAAGCTCCTGTACATTCGGTTCGTTCGTCTCCGGCACTAAAACCGTATGGATGTCCGCCATCTTTGCCGCCAGAAGCTTTTCCTTCAGGCCGCCGATGGGAAGAACCCGGCCGCGCAGCGTCACCTCACCGGTCATGGCAAGATCCGCCTTGACCTTCTTTCCGGTCACCGCCGACATCATCGCCGTCGCCATGGTGATTCCGGCGGACGGGCCGTCCTTGGGAACAGCTCCCTCCGGGATATGGACATGGATATCATTCTTCTCATAAATATTGTTGTCAATGTCATAGGCGGAGCTTACAGAACGGACATAGCTGAGAGCGGTCTGAGCGGATTCCTTCATGACATCGCCCAGCTTTCCGGTAAGCTGAAGCTTTCCGCTTCCGGGCAGGAGGCTCACCTCCACCTCCAGCGTATCGCCGCCCACACTGGTCCATGCCAGGCCGCGGACAATGCCCACCAGATCCTCTTTATTGGCCTTGTCAAACCGAATAAGCTCTCTTCCGAGATACTTTTCCAGGTTCCGCTCGGTCACCTTTACCGTCTTCTTTTTACCCTCCAGAAGCTCTCTTGCTGCCTTCCGGCAAAGCTCACCGATCTTCCGTTCCAGGGAACGGACACCGGCCTCTCTGGTATAGCTGTGGATGATTTTCCGGATTGCTCCTCCGGTCACAGAAAACTGTGCCTGCGAAAGACCGTTCTTCTTTCTCTGCTTGTCCACCAGATAGTTGACGGCAATATGATACTTTTCATTTTCCGTGTAGCTGCTTACTTCGATCACTTCCATACGGTCTAAAAGCGGACGCGGAATTGTCTCCGTAGTGTTGGCCGTCGCAATGAACAGCACCTCAGAAAGATCAATGGGAAGCTCGATGTAATGATCCCGGAACTTGCTGTTCTGGTTTCCGTCCAGGATCTCCAGAAGCGCCGATGAGGGATCTCCCTTGTAATCACCGCCCAGCTTGTCCACCTCATCCAGAAGGATCAGCGGATTGGATGTTCCCGCCTGCTTTAAGGCAGCTGCAATCCGTCCCGGCATAGCGCCCACGTAGGTCCTCCGGTGGCCGCGCAGCTCCGCTTCATCACGGACGCCTCCCAGACAGATCCGCACATACTTTTTACTGAGTGCCCGGGCAATGGAGCGGGCAATGGATGTCTTTCCTGTTCCGGGCGGTCCGACCAGACAGAGGATCGGGCTTTCTCCCTTTCCGGTCAGGGAACGGACGGCAAGGAATTCCATGATCCGCTCCTTGATCTCCTCCATACCGTAATGATCCGCTTCCAGAATCGCCTCGGCCTTTCCCAGATCCTTATTGTCTCTGGAATGCTTCTCCCATGGAAGCTCCAGCAGATTTTCCACATAGTTGCGGCTGACATACGCCTCCTGGCTTCCGGCCGGCATGGCACGATAACGGTTGATCTCTTTGGTGATCCTATCCTTGATCTCTTTTCCTGCCCTCAGATGGGAAAGCTGCTCCTCAAACTCCTCCGCCTCTGATTCGCTGTCCTCGCCCAGCTCCTCACGGATCAGCTTCAGCTGTTCTCTTAAAATATATTCCTTCTGGTTCTGGTCTACCCGTTCCTTGACCTTTTCCTGGAACTCCTGCTTGATGCGGCAGACCTGAACCTCCATGGTCAGGATCTTTTCCACCAGCACATACCGCTCCGGCAGAGAAATAGCCTCCAACAGCTGCTGGCGGTTCTCCAGACTGAAGGGAATGTTGACTGCAATATCATCAACCAGCTCCTCCAGACTGGTGCTTTCCAGCAGCTCCGCGATCAGTTCCCGGTTCATGGACGGATTTGCATCGGCGTACTGCTCTACCAGTCCCTTTAAGATCCGGCTCATGGCCTCTCTTGTGATCTCGTCTGCTTCCGCAAAGGGCTCTGTCGGGCAGGGCTCAAACTCTGCCTCCAGATACCCCTCCGAATCGGTAAGCTCTGTCAGACGGCCGCGCAGCAGACCTTCCGCCAGAACTCTTACCATGCCGCCGGGCAGCTTTACGATCTGCTTGATGGACGAAACGGTTCCGATCTCATAAAGCTCCTTCATGCCCGGATCTTCATCCTGAACCGAACGCTGTGCCACCAGAAAGATCTTCTGATCCGCCACCATGGCTTTTTCCAATGCAAGAATAGACTTTTTCCTGCTGACATCAAAATGTACCACCATTTTCGGCAGCACACATAATCCGCGAAGTGCGAGTGCAGGGATTGTCATGTTCTTTCCTCCTTTAGTTTCCTTTTACACAACAAGGGACCGCATTGTTCTGCGGCCCCTTTCGTCAGGCGGTTTCGCCCTTGCGCTTCTTTACTTCCGTATCACGGTAGACAAGCTGCGGCTGGGCCTTGCCCTCCACGACTTCTTTTGTAATGATACACCGGCCGATGTTGTCATCTGACGGGATCTCATACATAATATCGGTCATTACTTTTTCCATGATTCCACGAAGTCCGCGGGCGCCGATCTTGCGCTCCACCGCCTGGTCTGCAATCGATTCCAGGGCATCATCCGTGAACTGGAGTTCCACACCATCCAGATCAAACAGCTTCTGGTACTGCTTCACAATGGCATTCTTCGGCTCTGTCAGAATCCGGATCAGAGCATCACGGTCCAGTAACTCCAGTGACTCCACCATAGGCACACGGCCAATGAACTCCGGGATCAGGCCAAACTTGATCAGATCCTGCGGTGTTACCTGAGACAGAAGCTCACTGACATCACGCTCGCTCTCATCCTTTAACTGGTTCTCAAAGCCAAGAGATCCGGCTCCGAGACGGCTCTCCACGATCTGCTCCAGGCCGTCAAAGGCTCCGCCGCAGATAAAGAGGATATTGGTGGTATCAATCTGGTACATCTCCTGATGGGGATGCTTTCTTCCGCCCTGAGGCGGCACACTGGCAACCGTTCCCTCCAGGATTTTTAAGAGTGCCTGCTGAACGCCTTCGCCGGAAACGTCTCTCGTAATGGACACATTCTCGGACTTCTTCGTGATCTTATCGATCTCATCAATATAAATGATTCCGTATTCCGCCCGCTCAATATCAAAATCGGCGGCCTGAATGATCTTCAGCAGAATATTTTCCACATCCTCGCCGACATAACCGGCCTCAGTGAGAGAGGTTGCGTCTGCGATGGCAAAGGGCACGTTTAAGATCCTTGCCAGGGTCTGGGCCAGGAAGGTTTTTCCTGATCCGGTAGGCCCGAGGAGAAGGATATTACTCTTCTGTATCTCGACATCGGAGGTTTCCTCCGGCGCCATGATCCGCTTGTAATGATTGTAAACCGCAACGGAAAGGACTTTTTTTGCCTGATCCTGTCCGATCACATATTCGTCCAGGAACTTCTTGATTTCCTTCGGCTTTAACAGGTTGATCCCCTCTGCCAGTGCGTCCTTGTGGTTCAGATCGGGATCTTCCGCGATCAGCTCCGCACAAAGCTCCACACATTCATCACAGATATAGACATCCTTTCCGCCTGCGATCAGTTTTCTTACCTGTTCCTGGGTCTTTCCGCAGAAAGAGCAGCGAACGTCAAATTTTCCTGCCATTGGCTTACCTCTGGCGGCTTTCAATCACCTGGTCGATGATTCCATATTCCATGGCCTCGGCCGCGCTCATATAATGGTCGCGCTCCGTATCCACCTCAACAACACTTAACGGCTGGCCGGTGTTCTGCGCCAGCAGCTCATTGAGCTTTCTCTTTGTTGCAATGATCTTATCTGCCACGATCTGGATATCGGTGGCCTGGCCCTGGGCACCGCCGGAGGGCTGATGGATCATGATCTCCGCATTGGGAAGCGCCATGCGCTTGCCCTTTGTTCCGCCTGCAAGAAGGAATGCACCCATGCTGGCTGCCATTCCGATACAGATGGTGGATACATCGCATTTGATATAGTGCATGGTATCATAAATTGCCATACCTGCTGTCACAACTCCACCGGGGCTGTTGATGTAAAGCTGGATATCCTTTCCGGGATCCTCCGATTCCAGGAATAAAAGCTGGGCCACGATCAGGCTGGCCGTCGTTTCATTCACTTCCTCGCCCAGAAAGATGATCCGCTCTTTTAACAGTCTGGAATAAATATCGTAGGAACGCTCGCCCCTGCTGGTTGATTCAATGACGTAAGGAACTAAACTCATTCAGATACCTCCTGTAATTCAATTAAACCTCTACTGCCTCTGCACACAGAAGATCTACAGCCTTCTGTACTGCAATATCAGTCTTCATCTGTGCGGCTTCTGCCTCACCAAGATACTTCTTGAGCTGGTCTGCTTCCATCTGGTAAGCCTTTGCCATCTCTTCGATCTCTTTGTCTAATTCTTCATCAGACACCTGGATATCCTCAGCCTTTGCAATCGCCTCCAGAACAAGTCTCGTCTCGATGCGCTTCTTCGCCTGCTCAACCATCTGCTGCTCCAGCTGCTCTCTTGTGGTTCCGGTGTACTGCATATACATTTCCATAGTCAGACCCTGGCCCTGCATTCTCTGAGCAAACTCATCAACCATGTTGGAAGCCTGAGTCTTGATCATGGGCTCCGGAATCTCCATCTGCGCGTTTGCAACAGCCTTCTGTACAGCCTCGTCTTCCTTTGCTCTCTTGGCGTCTGCTTCCTTCTGTGCCTTTAACTTGTCGGCAACTTCCTTCTTGTACTCTTCCAGAGTATCGAACTCGGAAACCTCGCTTGCGAACTCATCATCGATCTCGGGAAGCTGCTTCTCCTTGATCTCCTTCACAGTTACCTTGAAGATTGCATCCTTGCCTTCCAGCTCTTTTGCCTGGTAAGGAGTCGGGAAGGTTACCTTTACTTCTGTTTCTTCGCCTGCATTCTTGCCGATAAGCTGATCTTCAAAGCCGGGGATGAACTGGCCGGAGCCGATCACCAGCGGGAAATCCGTTCCCTTTCCGCCCTCGAATGCTACGCCGTCGCAGAAGCCCTCGAAGTCGATCACTGCGGTATCATCCTTCTGAACCGGGCGGTCTTCAACGGTAACAACCGTTGCATTCTTCTCCTGCTCCTTCTTGATCTCAGCCATCACATCATCATCGGTTACGATGAGATCCTGCTTTGCAACCTCAACGCCCTTATACTGTCCAAGCGTCACCTCAGGCTTTACCGCTACGGTTGCAGTAAAGATCATGGGCTTTCCTGCCTCGATCTGGGTTACATCAATCTCCGGACGGGAAACAATATCAAGACCGCTCTCGTCGCATGCCTTTGCATAAGCGCCGGGAAGCAGGATATTAACAGCGTCCTCATAAAATACGCCAACGCCGAACATCTTCTCGATCATCTTCTGGGGTACATGGCCCTTACGGAAGCCGGGAACATTGAATTTGCCCTTATTCTTCTTATACGCATCGCCGATCGCCTTTGTTACTTCCTCAGCGGGAACCTCGATGGTCAGCTTCGCCATGTTCTTTTCCAAGTTCTCTACCTGTACACTCATTTCCGTGTATCCTCCTTAATAATATAGATTCAGAATGCGCAATAGAAGCCCTCCCGGAGCTTCCCCATTACACAAAAGCGTTTCTGTCTGTATTCACAGTCTGACAAGTTACCATTATATCATAGAATATATTTAATTTCCAGCACTTTTTGCACTCCTTCAGAGCCAAGCAGATTTATGGGCAGCCATGCGCTATGCTTGCATAAAAGAGCATGACTGACCATAAATCTATTTGGCGAGAAGCCACAGCGAGATGAAGCGCAGCGGAATCGAGCTGGGCTTGGCTCTGGAAATTGGGGTGAAACCGCGAATGCTTCCTTTACGGATGCTGGATTGCTTCTTTTACCTGCGCGGAAATCTCCTCTCCGACCAGCATCTTTAACAGCTCCAGTCCTTCATCGATGGCGAATCCAAGGCCTCTTGCGGTCACTACGCTGCCGTCGCGGACAACGCCTTCTCTTGTGACCTTGGCACCCAGAAGCTTCTCCTCCCAGCCGGGATAACAGGTAGCACGCTTTCCTTCCAGAACACCGTATTTTCCGAGTACACTGGGCGCCGCGCAGATGGCCGCCAGTACCTTTCCGTCTGCCTGGAATTTCCGGATCATTTTTCCGAGTCCCACGTGCTCCGCCAGATGGGCCGTACCGGGCATACCGCCCGGAAGAAAGATGGCATCACATTTCTCACAGTCTGCTTCCGACCAGAGGCTGTCCGTCCTGATCGTAATCCCGTGGGAGCCGGTAATCCCCTGTTTTCCGCTCATGGATGCCAGCGTCACTTCCACGCCTCCGCGCCGTAAAATATCCACCACTGCCAGGCATTCTACCTCTTCCAGTCCCTCCGCCAGACACACATATACCTTTGCCATACCTGCTCCTTTCTGCTGTCATGCAGCCGTCCGTTTTCCCTGTTTTCATGTGTTTCCGAATGATTTCATGCTTCTGCATCCGTGTATTTCCGCACATTTCTGCGCATTTCCGAACCATTTCCGCGGCTGCTCTGTGAACAGCACGCTCCTCGTCCTGATTTTCCCCTATTATAGTAATTTCCGCTTCACTTGTCCACAAAATTCCATTTTTACTGCTGTTTTTTGTTTATACCGCCTTTTATTTCGACTGTCCTTCCTCCAAGGCTTTCATAAATCCTGTGAGAAACTGAAAGGACAGTCCGTCCCTTTGATGCACAGCTCAGCGCTTCCAGCACACGCGCTTCGGTCTCAGTGTCCAGATTTGCTGTAATCTCATCCAGAAGAAGAACAGCCGGATCTGCTGCCACGGCACGGGCAATGGACAACAGCTGCCACTCTCCCTGGGAAAATAGCCCCTCCGTGCATACCGTATCATAGCCATCCGGCAGCGTCTCAATACTTGTATGGATTCCGGCCAGTCTTGCCGCCTTTTCCGCCATTTTCCCGGTAATCCGCGGATCACCCAGGGTGATCTGTTCCCGTATCGTTCCGGGCACGCAGAGAAAATGCTGCTCCACACAGCCGATACAGGTCCGTCGTTCCTGATCCGTAATATCGGAAACATTCCTGCCGCCGATGGTGATCGTACCTCGTTCCGGCGGGTACAGTCCCAGCAACAGCTTGAGCACCGTGCTTTTTCCTGCGCCTGTCCGGCCGGTCAACGTGACCGGTTCCCCCGGCTTTACTTTCATGGAAAAATCCTCCAGGACATGCGTTTCCCCATAGCCGAAGGTCACATGGGAAAACTCCACCTCCCCTCTCGCTGCTGTTTCCTGCTCTCTCCCGATCATCCGCTCCGGCTGGTCAAGAAAGGCATCGATCCGCCTGACTCCTGCCATGGCCGTCTGAATGGTCTGGATCTCCATGCCAAGGCTTTCGATGGGTGCAAAAATACGGGAAATATAATTCATGACCGCAACCGAGGTCCCCACCGACATGCCGAACAGACGCAGGACGCGCGGACTGCCGGATGCAGACAGCAGCATGACCATGCCGACCACAGCTGCATTCAATACAAGTACTGCCGGCGAATAAACTGCATCATAAAAGTTCGTCCGTTCCATGGCTGCATAGCTGTCGCCGATGCTCCGGTCATAGCGCCGCTCCATGTAGGTCTCCATTCCCAGTGCCCGGATCGTGCGGATATTATGAAGCGTTTCCGGCACCTGCCCGGATACAGCCGCAACGGCACGCCGGTTGTCCAGCTGTGCCGCCAGCATCCGTTTCTGTACCTGACGGGTAAACACGGCAAACAGCGGCAGCACCAGAAGCAGAAGAAGTGCCAGTCCGGTGTTCTTCACCGCAATGACCGCCATGATCGAAATAATGCGGCACGCATCCGCCGCCATGCTGATGATACCGGAGGTAAACAACGCCTCTACCGTATCCACATCTCCCGAAAACCACGCAGCCACCTCTCCAGGATTCTGCTCCGCCAGAGTGCCGGCCGGAAGCTTTGTCAGCTTCTGCGACATTTCTGTACGAAGTGCATGCGTCATTTTCTGCCCGAACAGCACCAGCAGACTTTCCTGTGCTGAGGACAGCACGCCCTCCAGCGCAAGGCTTCCGAAATAGAACAGCACTGCAAATCCTGTCAGCGGGATTCCCGCACTCAGACGGTCGATCGCACGTGCCAGCAAGAGCGGGGGGATCAGAGAAGCCACTACCGATGCTGCCACACACAGAAGTGTACCCACCGTAAGCATGCGATTCGTCCCCATTGCCATGCGAATGGCCGTAAATACACCGCTTTTATGCCTGTTCTTCATGCTGCTTTCCTCCTGCCTGGCTTTCATATAACTGACAGTACACCGGTTCAGAGCTCATCAGCTCTTCATGGGTGCCGACCGTCGTTTTTCCGTTTTCCATAAAGATCACCCTCTGCATCTGCGGAAAATGATACAGACGATGGGAGATCAGGAACACCACCTTGTCCTTTCCATAATCCTGCAAAGCTGCAAATATCGTATCCTCGGTACGGCGGTCCAGTGCGGAAAACGGATCATCCAGAATCAGGACCGGCCGGGGATGCGCAAGGGTTCTCGCCAGCGCCAGACGCTGTGCCTGCCCGCCGGAAAGACGGGTTCCACTGCTGCCGATGACCGTATCCGTTCCTTTTTCCATGGCAAGCACCTCGTCCTTCAGTGCCGCCGCCTCCAGATAAGGCATTGCCTCCTGCTCGCTGCCGCAGAGTACATTATTCTCTACCGTATCAGCAGTGAGCTCCGGATCATGCCCCAGATAACCGACCAAAGCCGCGATCTGCCGTGGGGAAAGCTCTGAAAATTCTTTCTCTCCGAACCTTGCCGAACCGCCGTATGGCGCTTCACAGAGGAACACCCGGCCAAGCGTGGACTTTCCGCAGGCAATCGGCCCGGTAACACCGATAATGTCGCCAGGATGGGCAGTCAGCGTCAATCCGGAGAAAACCGGCTTATCATCGTATGCAAAAGAAAGATTTTCCAGCTTCACATCAGACGATTCCGGGACAGCCAGCGGTTCCAGCTCTTCCGGTGATTTCATCAGCGGCCTGATGCGTTTCCAGGAAACCTCCGCCTTCTGAACCGAATTGAACAGCTTTGCCACCTTCGATGATTTCACTGTCAGCCTGGTGAAGCAGGAAAGGAATGTGGTCAGCGCCGCAATATCCCAGGTATTCCAGCCGCTCCCCAGAATATTTTTTGCTCCGAACCACAAAATAAACAGCACACCGGCCTCCGATACCGCCAGATACAACGGCGGCAGGGACGCTTGCCATACATGGTTCCTCACCGCCGTTTTTTCATAGATATTCAGTGCCTCTTCGTACCGTTCTTCTCTTGCTTTCTCACAGCCATAGATCCGGTAAGTCACCGCATTCTGTGCCCGGTCCAGAGTGGCCGTGCTGAGGGCGCCCGCAGCCTTTTTATAAGCAGTTCCCGCCCGCTGAACCGGCTTTTTCATCCATGCCGCACAGACATAGGACACCGGTGTAAAGAGCAGACTGAGCAATGCCAGACGCCAGTCATAAACCAGAAGCATCCCTGCATAGCCCGCCAGCGCAACGCCTGTATCGAAAATTTCTGTTGTGAATTTCCGCATTCCCTCCACACAGTCGTCCACATCGGAAATTGCCTTCGTCATCAGCTCTCCGACGCCTTCCTGTCCCAGCGTTTCCCGGCTCTGCCGCACCAGATTGGCATAGAGGATTCCTTTCATCCGGCGGTTGATGTTATTGGCAAAGCGGCGGACATAGAACCGTTTGATAAACCGCGCGGCCTGTATCGTCAGGGTGACCAGAATATAGGCCGGCACCAGCACCGCCATCTTTGCAGCAATCTCGTTTCCGTCAAGAATATCAGCCAGGCACTGTGCCAGCCGTCCCTCAAACCATGGTCCGGCCAGCAGACCGATATTATAGATCAGACCGGAAAGCGTCACTAATGCCAGCGGCAGCCATTCCGCGCGGAAATACGCGCTGATCCTGTCCGGACGAAATGACGTTTCATTCTTCATCGGTATCTTCCCCTCCTGCTTTCTGAAAATGCGGGAAGCCTGCACGGCTTTCCGTTTTGGAGGCCCGATACAGCTTATCCAGTGTCTCCGCAAAGGCTTCCGCCTCCTCCGGTGCCAGCACGCCGGTCAGATATTCATAAAAAGAAGCCTCAATCTCCGCCTTGGAGGATTTCAGGCTTTCCGCCTTTTCCGTGGGATACAGGAGCTGGCTCCGGCGGTCATTCGGTGCATCCCGGCGGACAAGGTACCCCTTGTTCTCCAGATTTTTCGTTCTCCGTGCAATGGCAGCCTTGTCAGTATGCAGAAGCTCCGCCAGTGCAGCCTGTGTGCAGCCCGGATTATGTCGCAGGGCATGGATCAGGTCGATCTCCGCCGTTCCCACATCCTTGTTCCGCAGCTTACATAAGACCAGCTTTTCCGCCTCGCGGGCGATCTTTGTGATTTTTCTTCCCGTAATATCCATCGTTTCCTCCGTGTTCCATGGTAGTTTCCCTAAAATGATGTAACTACATCGTTGTATATACAACCATTATAGTAGGACTTTCCGATTTGTCAACCGGAGGCTTTCCTGTAAAGGAATCTGAATCAAAATTTTCACCCTCCCCCTTGCCATTTCTCCCCTTCGCGGCGTACAATAAAGAAAATACCATGACAGCCGCAAACCAGCTCTGGCACTCCATTTATCCGGACAACCGATCCTCCCTGCCGTCTCCGGCATGGATCCGCTTCCGGTCATCACACAGGAAAGGACGAACCTCTCATGGAAATCGAACGGAAATTTCTCATAAAAGAGCTTCCCGAAAATCTGGAAACTTATCCTTCTCATCTCATCGAACAGGCTTACCTCTGCACCAAACCGGTTGTGCGGATCCGCCGCCAAGACGATGACTACTATATGACCTATAAAGGCGGCGGCCTCATGGCAAGGGAAGAGTATAATCTTCCCCTCAACAAAGAAGCGTATGAGCATCTGAAAACAAAAGCCGACGGCCGCACCATCACCAAGCGGCGCTATAAAATTCCTCTGGGAAACTACACCATCGAGCTGGATCTCTTCACCTGCCCCGAGGGCCTCATCATGGCCGAAGTCGAATTCCCCACCAAAGAAGAAGCCCTCGCCTTCACTCCCCCGGAATGGTTCGCCCAGGACGTCACCATGGATCCCAGGTATCATAATAGTAATATGATCTGATCCACAAGGGAGTCAAAGTCGTGCGGCACATGCCCGCATGTGTCCGCATGACCTTGACTCCCGCTCATTCATGAGGAAGTAGTCCGACAGGACGGATTCCGAATGAATGCAGGATTGTGGGAGCTGCTCAGCAGCGAAGCAATCCGTGGAACAGATCTCCACACAGGCCTTGGGACCCGCCCTCTCATGAGGACGAAGCCATTTTCCTGGAAAATGCGCGCAGTCCGAATGAGAGCAGGATTGTGAGAGCTGCTCAGCAGCGCAACAATCCGTCGGGGATCAGCTCCCCGTGTCCCAGACCTTGAATCCCGAATGTAAAAAGGCAGATTCCGAAGAACCTGCCTTTCCCGACTTTCTTATTTTCATTTCAAAGCTCAACTCACAAATCCAGCGCCAAAAATCCTTTCTTACAGGATTCCATTCTCCCGCTGCTTTGCCAGTCTTGTGATCTGCTTCAGACCGGAGCTGATCAGCGGCAGCGTTACCACCCATGCCACAACGATCAGGGCAATGTATTTCCCGTAGGCGCCCAGGAACTGTAACGGGCAGTCCCAGATTCCATGAAGCACAACGGAGATGGCAAAGAAAAACAGAAATCTTCCGCTTGTGAGCATAGAATAGTTAAAGGGCCGTTCTCCCTTCGTTGCAGCCAAAGCCGCACCGGCGATGGCTGTCCACACTACATGGCCGCCAAGGGACAGAACGCCGCGTAACAGCGTGACATTGAGCATCACATCTGTAGAGCTGGTTTCAAGAAGATTACGGAACGCATAACCGGCAGACTCGAACACGGCGAAGCCGGCTCCCACGCAGGCTCCGAGAAGCAGCCCGTTCAGGATATATTTGGAATCGGTTTTCTTCATATAATACGCAACGACCACGATCTTTCCGGCTTCCTCTACCAGGCCGACCAGGAGTGCGCCGATATAGGAAAGGTTTCCGGCTCCTGTGATCTTATACAGAATCAGCGTGCAGACCAGTGATAACACACCGCCCACAAAGAACATGGAAACCACGCTGAAAATACTGATATTTCTCGGCGCATTGACTTCCCAGAAGAATACCAGAAGCGCAAACGGAACTGTCATGGCTCCCATGAAGATGAATCCCGGTATCGCATTGATATTCTGGAATTCCAGAAGGATAAAATACAGGATCAGGCTGGTCACAGCCAGAAATACAAATACTCTGGAGTACAGCCACGGCTTGGGCCACTGTGCTGTGATCTCGGATTCCTTCGGCGTTGTTTTCTTCGTTCCGGCGATGAAAAGCTCCTCCGTCTCTTCCTGCGTATGCTTTTTAAATACCTCTGATACCAGATCGGACAGATGTACCTCTACCGGCCCGCTCTCGCCGATCTTTTCATTTAATGTTCCTGCCACTTTGTCAAAGCTGCTCTTCACATAATCCGCCGCAGTTGCATTGACATGACTGTTTTCTTTCCCAGACGCCAGAAGATCCCTTCCGCAGTTTCCACAGAATCTTGCACCGGGTTCCAGCGCCTCGCCGCAGAACGGGCAGTGATTTCCGGCAGCTTCCGCCTGCGCATCCTGCTTTGCTCCGCACAGTGGACAGAATTTAGCCTGCTCATTTAAGATGTTTCCACAATTTGGACAACGTTTTTCCATGCTCTTTCTCCTTTGCTTTTATTCCGACATTAGATTATACTCTCTTCGGGATTTTTCGCAAGTTTTTTCCGCTGTCCATATATCTTTACTTTCCCTGCTTCACTTCCTCAAATTCTCTCTCGATCTCTGCGTCAGGTTTTCCGGTCGCAAGAGATACCACCAGGATCATCATCGATGCCACAAGGAATGCGGGAAGCAGCTCATACAGATCCCAGGCGCCGCCAAGGGGACGAACCAGGAACTTCCATACAAATACCATAATTCCGCCGCTGAGTATGCCTGCCAGGGCTCCCCACTTGTTGCTGCGCTTCCAGAACAGTGCGAACAGCACGACCGGTCCGAATGCCGCGCCGAAGCCTGCCCAGGCAAAGGACACAATCTTAAATACCGAGCTGTTTGGATTCCATGCCAGCAGAATACTGATCACTGCAATACCTAAAACCGTCAGTCTTGCGATGAGCATGGCTGTCTTTTCTTTCATCTTGATCCCGGCGAAATCCTGAAGCAAATTCTGGGAAACACTGGAAGCCGCCGCCAGGAGCTGGGAGTCAGCTGTGGACATGGTGCAGGCAAGGATTCCTGCCATGATCACACCGGCCAGCAGTGCCAGAAGCACGCCGTTCTGTCCCATGATATTGGAAAGACGGATGATAATCGTCTCTGCCTCAGAGCTTGTTCCGAGAAGCTCAATCTTACCTGCTGCCGACACTGCGTTTCCGATGACACCGATCAGGATCGCTACGCCCATGGAGATCACCACCCAGATGGAACCGATCCGTCTGGAGGTTTTCAGCTCACTTTCCTTCCGGATCGCCATAAACCGCAGAAGGATATGGGGCATACCGAAATAGCCCAGTCCCCATGCCAGCGTTGATGCAATGCTCAGGAATCCGTAGGACGAGGTTGTCTGCTCACCTGCATGATACAGATGGGTCATGCTCAGATAACCGCTCATGCTCTTTGCATTGTCCACGACTGCTCCCCAGCCGCCGGCATAGCTGATTCCAAAGAATACGACCACGATCAGAGAAATACTCATGACGATACTCTGGATCAGGTCCGTGGTCGATACCGCCAGAAAACCGCCCATAATGGTATAGCCCACAACAACTGCCGCTCCAAGAAGCATGGCCGCATGATACTCCAGTCCAAACAGGCTGTTGAACAGGGTTCCCACTGCCTTGAAGCCGGATGCCGTGTACGGCACAAAGAAGATCAGGATCACAATGGCCGCGATGCAGGAAAGGATATTTTTCTTATCATGATAACGTCTGGAAAAGAAATCCGGGATCGTAATGGAATCGGTCTTTACCGAATACCGGCGAAGCCGCTTGGCCACGATCAGCCAGTTCAAATACGTTCCGATGGCAAGCCCGATAGCCGTCCATGCTGCATCCGCCACACCGGTGAGATATGCCACGCCGGGCATCCCCATCAACAGCCAGCTGCTCATATCCGACGCCTCTGCGCTCATGGCCGTCACCAGCGGTCCCAGCTGTCTGCCGCCCAGGTAGAACTCTCCGGTGTTTCCGCTGCCGCCTTTTTTCGTACAATAAAATCCAATGTAAAGCATACCTGCCAGGTATACAAGGATGGTGATCAGAATACAGATCTGTTTCATACTCATAGCTTGTTCCTCCGTTCTCCGCCCGTTTTCGGGCAACGGCATCAGTATAACACAGGTTTTTTCTGCACGCAATACAGAACGAGGTATAGACCATATCCTGTACTTTTTTATAATAAAATGCCGATTATCCGTGTATTATCAAAGAAAATCGGCTGTACGATTTTTATTCTATTTATAGTCTTGTTTGTATTTTTATTGATACACAGCTTTCTCATGGAAGCTCCCGCTATCTTTTGGTCTGCAATCCTGCTGCATAAAAAGCTGTCTGTTTCCTCTGATCAACTCTGCGGTGCAGGGAATCCGCTCAAAAATACCGGCATCATTCGCTGTGCATACTGCTTCAGAGAATATTCTCCGCTGCACAGACACCAGTCATACATCAGTGCCCGCTCACAGAGCGCATAAAGCTTCACCATCTCGCCTGCACTCATGGCCGTTCCAAGCTCTCCGCTTTTCTGTCCCTCCACTATGATTTTCCGGAGAAGCCGGTAATAGGTACGGCTGTGATCCAGAAGATGCTTCTCTCCGGAGGTAACAAGCTGGGTTGAAAGAAGCCGGGACAAAAGCTCCATGGAAACGCTGTTTTCGATCATGTCAAACAGCTCTTCATTAAGAAACAAAAGCTTCTCCATGGCACCCATATCCTCCGGAAAGGAATCCTCCAGCTCCTCGTATTTTTCATCAAACAACGTACTCAGTGTGCTGAGCAGCGCATCCTTCCCGTCAAAATAATGGTAAAAGGAACCTTTTGAGGTGTGAGAAGCCACAATGATCTCCTCCACCGTCGTATCCTCATAGCCCTGCTCATAAAACAGCTTCCAGGCCGCCGCAACAATCCTTCCTCTTGTGTTTCTTGTACTTTTCCTCGCCATGCTTTAAAACTCTGCCTTCCCTTTTTATACTGAATGCTTCACGCCGTCCCGGCTTCCGGGGAATTGTACTTCCGATGAGAAGCAGTCCGGAATCCAGGGCGGCGTTCTGTCATTTTACGCGCAGCAGACCGCATGATGCCCTTTTACTGCATCAGCTCCAGCGGATCTATGGGCGCTCCGTCTTTTGTCACTTCAAAATACAGGCTGGTGCCCTCCACCACATAATACTTTGTCGGCTCGGCCAGGGTTCCGATGACACTGCCCGCTTCCACGAAATCACCTTCGGAAAGCGCAGGCTCCTCAAGCTGTCCGCAGACCGCTTCATAACCGTTCCCCAGATCCAGGGTTACATAATTTCCCAGCTCCTCGTCACTTCCAACGGTCTTTACCAGTGCGTCTGCCGGAGCCTTTACCGGGGTCCCGGCCTCTCCCTGAAGAAGTACCGCGGGACTGCACTTATACTCGTCCAGCGTTGGGAAATAAATGGTGTGTTCCATGGAATAATCCAGAAGGACGTTTCCCTCCACCGGCCAGATCAGGCGGCTTGTCCCATCGTATGCCACCGCACGGACCTCCTCTGCCGCCGCAGGCGCTTCGCCATCGGTTTCCTCCGTTTCTGCCACAGCCATCTCCGGACCCGGGGCAGCCGGCTGTTCGTTTTCCGTCTCTGCTTCCGTCTCTGTTTCCGCCTGTGCTTCCTGTAGGATACCGCCCGGCTTCTGCGTTTCCTCGTTCGTTTGTTCTGTCTCCTGCTTCGTTTCTTCCTTTGTCACTGTTGTTTCGTCATTCCACAGAAGCTGTTCAGACGTTTCTCCGGATTCCAGGTAACTCCGGCTCTCCCCGTCTTTCGTCCCGGGCTTCTGCCACGCCAGAACTCCGGCGATGGCAGTTACACTTACCAGACACCCCAGCAGCATGACCAGCAATCCTTGCTTTTTTTTCACGATAATCACCTCGGTATTAGTTTTGCCCGATTACCGTGTCCTATTCAAAAATTAACTTCCAGCTTTTGGCTGGATTTCAATGGTCACATTCTGAAAATAATAAAAAAGGATTTCCTGCGCAGTCTGCCCGGCTTCTGCCAGATACTGAGCCCCGGTCTGACTCATGCCATACCCGTGTCCCTCGCCTTTTGCTGTGATCCACAGCACGTTTCCCGACCGGCTGATGGTAAAGGCCGGAGACGAAAGGGAAAGTGCCTCCGCGATCTCATCGCCGGAATACGTTTCTGTGCCGAGCACCGCGCTGGTTACATATCCGGCCTCATCTCTCCCGATGATCTGAAGCTCCGCTGCCAGCTGCTCCGGAATTTCCTGCCCGCGGACTGTCCTCAGTTTTTTCGCCAGCTCCGCCGCCGGGAACCAGGTTCCGGCTGCCCCATTGATTGGAGGCTGTTCCTTTTCCGGCAGATCCCAGGAGCTGTCCACAGATCTCAGATAAGGAAAGCTCACGCCTCCGTCCCTGGTTTTTCCGGCGCTCCGTCTGTGAAACACGCTGTCGATCAGCGTTCCATTACAAGTCAGCACCATACCCTCCGTCTCCGAGAGTGCCGCCTGAAATTTTTTCTCCGCCTCCCCGGCAGTGCTTCCCCATGCCTCTGTACGCTCTGTTTCCTTCCATGCTTCTGTTCCAAGCTCTGCTTCGTCCATCAGGCTTCTGCCGGAAAGCTTCTTATAAATATATGTCCGCGCCAGAATAATCTGCGCCTTGACTGCCTCTTTCTCATATTCCGCCGGAATCTGCGCCGCCGCCATGGCAAGCGCATACTGCTCCAGATCCATCTGTCTGTCCGGCTCGCCCTGGCAGAGCACCACACGGCCGCTCTCCGGCTTCTGTCCGTTATTTTTCCGGTTCTGTTTTCCGGCCGCAAGCAACGTGATCACATAAGGAATCAGCAGGCAGCAGACAGCTGCCGCAAGGATCTTCCGCTTCATAAATGCCTCCGGACAATTTCCGAGGATCCTCCTTACAGTATACGCGAGGCTCTGCCAGTCCTATACGTTTCCGGCTTTGCTTTATTTTCCTCTCATGGTAATTGCAATGTTCCCCAGATAAACCCTTCCCGCTCCCGCCTCCAGAAGCGCTCTGGTACAGCTCTCCGCTGTGGCACCGGTGGTGTAAATATCATCGATCAGAACCAGGCAAGAATACTCATGCAGATCCTTCACCGCGCGGAACGCATGCTTCTCATTTTCCAGCCGTTCCTCGTAACTCAGATCCTTCTGAGCCGCAGTATCCTCCACCCGCTCCAGCAGATTTTCCACCGGAATCTCCAGCATCTCCCCGATCTTCTTTGCCAGCAGTTCCGCCTGGTTATAGCCTCGCTCTCTCTTTTTTCTCTTATAAAGCGGCACCGGAACGAGCGCATCAGGGAACAGATTTATGGTCTGTATTCCGCAGTGCTTATAATAACGCTGGGCCAGAAACTCGGCGGCCCGCCGCCGGTTTTTATATTTTAGCAGGCCTATCAGTGTCCGCATCGCATCATTATAATTGTACACTGCCATACCGCCATAATAGCTCCGCCGGTTCTTCCGGCAGTCCGGGCAGCGCCAGCTGTCTCCGGAAATTTCCTTTCCGCAGCACAGGCAGACCGGCTCCTCGACCAGTGAAAGCTTCTCTCCCTGGCAATCCCAGCAGACATCGGGATCGGCCCATGTAAGCTCCCGTCCGCAAAGCAGGCAATTTCTCGGAAACAAAATCTCATCCAGCCGTTTCATGTGTGCCTCCTCCCTGCCGTTTCCCGGCTATGTACCTCATACTTTTTTCTACAATTCCTCCAGCCGCTTATCCAGACTGGAATACCTTCTCTGTTCCGTCTCATTGGCTTCCATGGAAAGAAATGTCTCTGGAAGTCCCACAATGCAGACACAGGATTTTGCCCTGGTCACTGCCGTATAAAGAAGATTCCTGGTCATCAGCATACGCGGCCCCGACAGCAGCGGAATCACTACCGCCGGATATTCGCTGCCCTGTGCCTTATGAATCGTGATGGCATAAGCCAGTTCCAGCTCCTCCAGACCGCCAAACTCATAAGTCACCATGCGCCCCTCGTCATATTCTACCGTCAGCTCCTCCGCGAAGCTGTTGATCTCACGGATCACACCAATGTCCCCGTTGAACACTCCGGTTCCGGCATCAAGCACCGTTCCCACCTTCCCGCGGATCTCCCACTCCATCTGGTAATTATTCCGGATCTGCATGACCTTGTCGCCCTCACGGAACAGCCCCTGTCCCGTCTCATGCTCCGCTTTATTCGGTGCCGGCGGGTTCAGATATTCCTGAAGGATCCTGTTAAGCCGTTCTACCCCCAGAATCCCCTTCCGCATAGGAGCGATCACCTGGATCTCATTCATGGAAATATGGAGATAATCCGGAAGCTTCTGGCAGATCAGTGTGATGAGCGCATTGATGACCGCATTGGCATCCAGCCGGCGGATAAACAGAAAATCACGGCTCCGCACAGCAATGTCTACCGGCTCTCCCCGGTTGATCTTATGGGCATTTAAGATAATATCGCTTGCCGCCGCCTGGCGGAAAATCCTGGTTAAGCGCACCACATGAAACCGCTCCGACTGGATAATATCCTTTAAGACATTGCCCGGACCGACGCTGGGAAGCTGGTCACGGTCGCCCACAAGAATCAGTCTGGTTCCGGATGCAATGGCCTCCAGCAGCGATTCCATAAGCTGAATATCCACCATGGACATTTCGTCAATGATAATGACATCTGCCTCCAGAGGGTTTGCTTCATTCCGGTTAAAGCGTCCCTCCGTCTGAACCTCCTCCTGGGGACCGGAAACCTCCAGCAGCCGGTGGATCGTTTTGGCTTCATAGCCGGTGGCCTCCGACATCCGCTTGGCCGCCCGGCCTGTGGGCGCCGCCAGTGCCACCTCCATGCCCTCCATCTCGAAGAAGCGGATCAGTGCCGTGATGGTCGTTGTTTTTCCGGTACCGGGGCCGCCGGTCACCACCAGTACGCCATGGTTTGCCGCCTCTAAAACCGCTTCCCGCTGATGCTCATCCAGCTGAAGCTTTTCCTCCCGTTCGATCCGTGCCAGAAGAGACTGCGCCTTCTGTTCTTCCACTGCCCAGACCGAATCCAGTTCCAAAAGCCGCTTTGCCGTGTTGATCTCCATATAATAGTACTTGGCGGCATAGACGAGGGTCTGCTCCTCCTCCTTTTTCACCACCAGGCGCCGCTCCATGATAAGATCCGAAATCAGTGGCTCAACAGACTCCAGTTCCACCCCCAGAAGCTGGCCGGTGAGCCTTGTCAGTTCCTCCAGAGGCAGATACGTATGTCCGTTGGAAATGGCCTGAAGCAGCGTATAAAGGATCCCGCTTTTGATCCGGTATGCCGAATCCGCCCGGATTCCGGCCTTTACGGCAATCTCATCGGCGATCTTAAAGCCCACCCCGGCGATATCGTCTGCCAGCCGATACGGATTTTCTTCAATGATCGAATACAGCTCATGTCCGTATTCCTTAAAGATCTTTGCCGCCAGATTGACGGAGATCCCGTATTTCTGAAGAAACAGCATGGCGTCCCGCATATCCCGCTTCTCCGCCGCCCGGCTTCCGATCTCCATGGCCATACGGCTGCTGATCCCTTTGATCTCCGACAGCCGCTCCGGCTCTTCCTCAAAGATCCGAAAGGTATCGGTTCCGAATTTTTTCACGATCCGCGCCGCCAGAGCCGCCCCGATTCCCTTAATGGCCCCTGACGCCAGATAGCGCTCAATGGAAGCCGTGTCCTCCGGTTCCTGGATCTCGTATTCCTCCACAACCAGCTGATCCCCGTAAAGCGGATGTGCCTTGATGATCCCCTCCGCCCGGATATACTCGCCTTCTTCCAGAAGCGGCAGGATCCCGACGATGGTATGATCCGTCCCGCCGCCGAATAATTCCACCACCGAATAACCGTTCTCCTCATTGCGGTATACGATCTTGTTGACATAGCCTGATATGGTATCCATCTGTCTCTCCTTCCGTAGTTCTGTGCAGCACACAGAGCGGAATTTTCCATCTTTGACGGTAAAAGGGCCGCAAAAAGTCCAAAGACTTTTCGGCAGCCCTGTTTTCTCTCCAGCTTATTTTTTTATTCCGGCTCTTTCTCACGCTGTCCGTGCATGAACTCGATGAATTTTCCGGTTCCGATGGCAACGGCAGTCAGCGGTTCCTCCGCAATCACCGTATTGATTCCGGTCTTTTCCTCGATCAGCGCATCCAGACCGCTTAAAAGGCTTCCGCCGCCGGTCATAACAATTCCCCGGTCGTACACATCCGCCGCCAGTTCCGGTGGTGTCCTCTCCAAAACATTGTGTACGGCATCCACGATCTGCATCGCAGGCTCACGGAGTGCATCCAGCGTCTCATCGGAAGTAATGGTGATCGTCTTGGGAAGGCCTGTTACCAGGTTCCGTCCGCGGACATCCATGGCTACCAGCTCCGGTCTCTTATAGGCACAGCCGATCTGGATCTTGATCTCCTCCGCGGTTCTCTCACCGATCAGCAGGTTATGCTTCTTTCTCATGAAACGGACGATTGCCTCATCAAAATCATCGCCGGCAACCTTTACCGAAGTGCTTACTACGGTTCCACCCAGGGAGATTACTGCAATGTCCGCCGTACCACCGCCGATATCGACGATCATGTTTCCGCAGGCCTTGGAAATATCGATCCCGGAACCGATAGCCGCCGCCACAGGTTCCTCGATGATGGATACCTCTCTTGCCCCTGCCTGGTAGGTTGCATCCTCAACCGCCTTCTTTTCCACTTCCGTTGCACCACTGGGGATACAAACGCTGATTCGGGGCTTTCGTAATGTCTTCTTGCCGAGCGCCTTGCGGATAAAGTATTTTAACATTTTTTCTGTTACGGTGTAATCAGAAATAACACCCTGCCGCAGCGGCCGCACCGCCACAATGTTTCCGGGGGTACGTCCGATCATCAGACGCGCTTCCTCACCGATGGCCTTGATCTGATTGGTGTCGCGGTCAAACGCCACAACCGAAGGCTCCTTGAGCACAACGCCCTTCCCTTTGATATATACCAGAATGCTGGCTGTACCAAGGTCAATTCCTATATCTGTCGATAATAACATCTGTTTTCCTCCTGTACTGAAACTGCACTTTCTGCTCTCTGTCTTTGTTCACACATTTTCTTCTATCCGATATATGACGATATATGACATGCCGTCCGAACTGCCCGCTCAGGGCTCGTCCGTCCGGAATCTTCAACGATACACTGTCCGGAGCACCGCGTTGGAACCATGTCCGGCTCGACTCCGTATTCTTCTATATTATATACGAATCCCCCTTTTTTTCAATGCCTTTTTGTAACTCCGGGGATTTTCTCCCGGATTTTTCTCTTTCCGTAAAATTTCTTTCATGTTCTTCATGCTTTTTTCATAGTCTGAACATAATTTGAACACATTTTTTTCTTATACTGTTGCCATAGCAATTGAGAGATTGCTATGAACAAGCTTTTTCATACTCACGCTCGGCAGCTTCGGCTGCCGAGTCCCCCCCCCCAAAAAAACACTGTTATATCGCCAGGAAGATGATTCCGAGGCGTTTTTTTATTTCTTCTCTTGTTTTTCTTTCCGCTCCAGTCTCCATTTCTCATAGTTCTCCCGAAGCTCCGAAAGCTCCGCAGACATTTTTCCGGCACTGGCAGAAGGATTTCGTCTCAGCATTTTCAGCTTTAAATAATCCATTTTCTTTTTCTGGGCCTCACCCTCACTCCGGATCGACACCAGCTTCTCACGGAACCGGCTCATCTCCTTTGCCTTTTCCGCATCTTCCTCCTTCTCCATACGGATCAGGGCGCTCAGCTTGTCTGATACCGTATCAAGCAGCGGCGCCATGCGGCTTCCGGCTGTCTGCGACAGCTCTGCCACCCGCTCTCCCAGAGAATCCAGCAGTGCTCCCATCTGTTCCTTTACCGCACTGGACTTCTCACCAAGCGCTCCGCGGATTGTACCGAGCTGTTCGGAAATTCCCTCCTGAAGCTCGCCCAGTTCTTTTTTCAGTCGCACTCTGGCGTCCAGCATATCCCGGATTCCAAGGGCAACCTTGACTGATACCACCGTATCACAAAGAAAGATCACCGAGATCACACAGACCGTTACTGTCACAGCCGCTGCCGGAAGCCCCAGCACAAACGCTTCCACCGGCTGATGGATCACTTTATTCAACAGCACTGTAAAAAGTCCCCAGCAAAGCGATGAGGACAGACATATCACACCTTTATAATTGAATTTCTGATTACTATAATCCCAGTACTTAACCTCAAAAATCGCCTCCATAGCAAGTCCGACCACCAGCTCCAGTGCTGTCGCGCCGATCATTCCGGCAAAAAACATCAGTACCGCATAGGACCGGATCCGCAGCGTTACCAGCAGCATGACCACCGCTCCGGAGCCGTAAATAGGCAGCAGCGGTGAATGAAGAAATCCGCGGTTGACAAACCGGTGCTTTCTGAGCGACACATACGTACTCTCAAAGCACCAGCCAAAGAAGCAATAAATATAGAAAAAAAGAAGCCACTGCTGAAATGAATACGACATAAACAGACCTCCTCTATCTTAGAGTCTAGTCGATGGAGGCCGGTCTGTCAAGCCGTCTGTGCCCGGCAGGACACTGCGGTTCCTTATCCATGAAGACGACGATACTTTTCCTTTGTCGCCATTCCGCCGCGGATATGCCGCTCGGACTTGTTAAGATCCAGCACCTTTCGCGCCTGTGCCGCCAGCGCCGAATCAATATGGACAAGGCGATCCGTCACATCCTTATGTACGGTACTCTTGCTCACCCCAAATTTCCCGGCGGTCTGCCGCACCGTTGCTTTCTCCTCAATAATATACCCTGCTATTTCCACTGCACGTTCCTCGATATAATCCTTCAAGGGCTTCCCCCGGCAATGCTTGTTTTTACAGTGTATGCAGAGGAGGTAAGGGGTATACAAAAAAGATTCGCTGCATTCATTTCCGCCAGTCCACACATTGTTAGTTCCATTTTCCCTGGAAAATGTTGTCTATTTTGGTCGATTAGGGTCGTTTTTTATCGCTTCTATGGACTTTTGGTTTCTTTTACTCTATTTTTATAGTATTGTCCAATTTACTTCTGATGGCTAATCCAGGTTTAGTTCCAAAAGGAGGATTACAATGAAGGAAACATTAACCAAATTCCTGCTCCGCATTGGTGTATTCCAATGCTATGCGGGATACCCGTACTTTGTCTCGGCCGTGGAAATGGCAATCGAAAATCCCTGGCGTCTGTCCAACATCCGTCAGGAAATCTACAGGCCGCTGGCTGCCCGGTATGATGTCAGCCTGTCGTGTATCGAAAAGGATATTCGGACAATCCGAGATGTCATCGTCCGTAATAACGGACTTGCCATTCTTGAAAAAATGACCGGTCAAAGCTTCTATTACCGGAATCCGCCTTTTCCCAAGGAGGTCATTCAGATCTTTGCTGAATGTTTCCGTCCGGATTAGCATCCGTTTATTCAGCCTTGTGCTGAATGAACGCAAAAATGCCTGCGCTTTCGATCCGAAAGCTGCAGGCATTTTCACTTTCTTATTTTTGCATCAGGACTTCAACTGCTTCGCGCAGCGTTGTATCTTCTCCCACATTTCCGGGGAAAATCACATACGGTGTCAATGGAAATCTGCTTTCTTCCCCTGTCTGCCATACCGGAATTCCAGGCTTTATCTGCCCAAGAACATTTGCTTTCCGGACCGCCCATAAACTTCATTTTTTCCTACCGTCAGATGTTGGATAAATTGCTTTAAAATACTATTCATCGTGCAGGCACAGCCTTCATTTGCCTGGTGTATTTTTCCGCTTGAAATAAGCATTACATCATTGTTTTAAAAGCTTTCTCCTTACCGCCAAAATACTCTGTAAAATCTCTTGGAAGTTTTACTCCCAGTTGACGATGCAGCCCATAATTTGATTCATCAGAATCAGCTACAAGAACAGTCTTTCCCATTCGTTCAAATTCTTTGGCAAGCAGTGCTGATACTGTACTTTTTCCACAGCCACCTTTGCCACATACTGTAATCTCCATACCTTCAATCCTCCAACTCACAGTCCTAGCTTCTTTACAATTTCTCCCAGTGCACTTCTTACAGGAGAATCTTTTGGAAGCTGTATGATCGGCTTTCCATCGCAGTCATACTGATAAACCTGATTATCATGAGGCACCACACCCAGCAGCTCCAGTCCCTGATTCCGGATTTCTTCCAAAGTTCCAACATCCAGTTTTCCATCTGGGACTCGATTCACGATCAATCCTGTTTTCTGTGGTTTAAAATTCAATTCCTTCATCAGCTTTGCAATACGTCCGGCTGCCTGAACACCTCTTCTGGAACAGTCACTCACAAGAATCGCAATTTCCATCATTGGCAGGATTCCTCTGCTGATGTGTTCCATACCTGCTTCGTTATCAACCACAATATATGGATAATGGCTTTGCAGTTTCTGAACCTGGGTCTGTACAAGACCATTTACAAAACAATAGCAGCCCTGTCCCTGGGTACGTCCCATTACCATCAGATCATAATCGTCTTCTTCCGCAATCGCATCAGAAAGACGCATTTCCAGATATGTCTGTTTCGTCATACCGGATGGGATCTGATATCGTGGGTCTACGCCTGCCCGCTCAATTTCTTCTCTCAGCTCTCCGAGTGTGATCTCCGGCTCCACGCCAAGTACTTCATTTAAATTGGCATTCGCATCTGCATCCACGGCCAGAACCGGACATTTCCCACTTTCACACAAATACTGGATCAATAATCCACAAAGGGTAGTTTTGCCTACGCCACCTTTTCCTGATATCGCGATTACATATCCCATGTTTTTCCTCCTGAAATTCTGAACAGTCTGTTGACTTTTTCCTTAATCCTCATTATAGTTGTTACTATATAAATCACAATAGCCAATCTATGAAATCTGTTCTGTTCCTCAACACATCCCAAAAACTGTTGAGAAATGATACATTGTAAAGCATACATTCAATGGAGGCCATTATGTCGGAAAAAACAAGAAAGCAGGACCGCCGTACCAGATATACCAGGCAAACCATAAAAGAAACTTTTTTAGAATTATTAAAGCAGAAAGATTTCACAAAAATCACGGTCACTGAAATCTGTAAAATTTCTGAAATAAACAGAGGTACTTTTTATCTGCATTATTACGATGTCCATGACGTGTTGGAAGATATTTTAAATGATATAGCACAGGATATGAAAACAACGGTAGAACATTTATTTTGCCCAAACCAGAACAGCTGTTCCTATCCCTTCTGCCAAAAAATTCAAATGGAAACAAAATACAGATCTCTGTTTCTGGATGACACGATTACTCCCATTCTTCTGGAAAAAATAACGGAAAATACAAAAGAAGGCTATGTGACCTGGCTTATGTCACACAGCCTCCTGACCTTTGAGCAGGCAGAATCGGTTTTTTATTTTCAAATGAATGGCTGCCTTTCCATCAACAGACTGATGCTCCGCAATCACTGTAATGACTGGAAACAGATTCAGACAACAATTGACAAATTTATCAAAGCCGGACTGGAAAGTTTTCTGATTCATGATCAGAGGGAAGAAAATGCTTCCAATAATTTTTGCAGCAAAATTTCTCCAACTGTTACCGCATCTTCTACACTCAGATAATGATCAGCATGATCCTGAAGAAATATTTTGCCAGATACAGGAAATTCTTCATCTGCAAACCATATCTTTAAAGTTACTGGATATCTTGGAAAAACCGGAAAAACAGCACACAGGTCCGCCTCTGTCTCTATGAATTCTGCACCCAGACTTGTACATGCTTTCTGAATTTTCTCAGGATCTTTGTCCTGCAAAAGCTTTTCCAGTTTCTGCTCTGCAGTCCGGTCAAACTTGGTTCCTCGAATCAATCCATCTTTCAGGTTACCAAACGTAATGAGCTTCTGTGAGTCTTCTGTTCCATCTGCCATATCCAGATAATGCAGCAATGCCAGATAATGCCATGCATCCATATCTGAGTTAATATAAAACTCAGGAAGTTGAATTTCAATCACTTCATGAAAACTCGGTACCTCAAGCATATTTTGACTGCTATGAAAAACAGCCCCACTTTTTGCAGCAAGATCCTCTCCAGAACGGTTTTTCAGCCGTTTTACTGCTGCCTGCAACATTTCCTGAAATGCACGATTTTCTCTTTGATTTTTGTATTCCATAAGTTCTCCTTTGTGAATATTTTATCGCATCATGTAATAATCAATGTAATTCTGGTATATTAATTCCTTTTAATTTGTCTACGATCAGCATGTTATACAATCCTCCGTAAGTTTCATTCCTATGTTGACTTTTCCTTTAAATTTCATTATAGTTGTAATTATATTATTTACAATCATTAAAATAAAAAATATGTACAAGTTCTCAACACATTAAAAAGAACTGTTAAGAACTTGAGATATTTTTGATAAACCCGAACTATTTTGTCTCAAAAATGCGAAAACAAAATCTTTATATCATACTACAAGGAGCTTCTTATCATGAAATACTCAACAAAATTAAGCGATACTGTTCACGTGATGGTTCTGATTGCTATCAACCGGGAAAAATCTCTCTCCAGTGCTTCAATTGCAGAAAGTATCCATACAAATTCCGGATTTGTACGCCAGCTTATGTTAAAAATAAAAAAAGCCGGACTTATGACCAGTGTAGCCGGACATGCCCGTCCTTCTCTTTCAAAACCAGCAGACCAGATCACATTGCTGGATATTTATAAAGCAGTTGAAGGCGAGAAACCACTGCTTCATTTAGATACTCATACCAACCCTGATTGCGGCGTTGGCATTAATATTCAGTTGTCTTTGCAGGGATTCTATAATGAAATCCAAAAAACTGCTGAAAAAAAAATGAATACGATTACTTTACAGGATATCATAAATACCTATTATCAGAGAATATCCATGCAAAATAATTTGCAAAACATTATATGAAAGGAGAATCGGCAGAATCTTTTGTAGTGATTGTCCATGGCTTGTTCCACTGAGCACGGATTCCCATTTGGCACAACAGATTGTGAACACATGTGTTCACAATCTGCTCATCCGGTGTTCCTGTTCCACAATACACTTCCCTGCATGCCAATAGGTACCCTGTCTGTTTACGTCTTTCATTTCAAAAATGACGCAGGCATTCTTTGACATTTCAGCATTCCCTCCGGTCGTAAATGCGAACTTATCAATCGGTTTCGGTCGTAAACGGGGACTTGTCAACATGGGGCGGTCGGGACGGGAAATTGGTCAACACCCGCCGTCCCGAAGCATCTTATTCATGGAATAAAAGTTCGGAGACTGCACCATTTCGGATACCCTCCAATGTTCTATCTCATCCGCGTATGCCTTCAGAGTATTGTCATCGAAAAGTACCCACTTGATCACATCCAGTTCTCCCGGATACTCTGCTGCGAACTCCTTGGCAGTCCTTACCGCGATCTTCACTGTCTCATACAGTGGAAAATGATATATGCCCGTGGAAATAGACGGAAATGCAATACTTCGTATGCCGTTATCTACAGCCACCTGCAGGCAGGAACGATAGCTGGAAGCGAGCAGCTCACGTTCTTTTGACTTGCCTCCGTTCCAATGCGGTCCGGGTGTATGAATGATATACTCACAAGGCAGCTTATATGCCCTGGTGATCTTGGCCTGTCCTGTCTTACAGCCATTCAGCATTCGGCATTCAGCCAGGAGTTCCGGTCCCGCCGCCCTGTGGATTGCTCCGTCTACACCGCCACCTCCGAGAAGGCTCGTATTGGCTGCATTTACGATTGCCTGCACGCCATGGTTCTTTGTAATATCTCCGCGTACTGCTTCAAACTTTGTCTGTTTTGCGGGAGCAAGTCTTTCATTCTTCCACTGCATACAGATGTATTTTCTTATCCAGTCCGGGTCCTCATAATGGCTGAATTCACTCATCTGACATCCATGGCAAAGATCGTCTGCCATCTCAATAATGACATCTATCAGTTCCAGGTTCGTCTTCCACTTCTCCTCTATGGCATCATATCCCAAAAGCGCACCGAGAATATTACCGGTAACCGCTCCCGTGGAATCGCTGTCGCCCTTATGATTAACCGCCGAAATCACACCTGCCGAGAAGTCATCCTGATGACGAAGTGCACAGTAGAGAGCAATGCCGAGAGTTTCCTCTGCAACCCAGCCCTCGCCTAACCTGTGGATATTATCAAGATCCTCCTCCTCATTTCCGGACAATTCGATTGCCAGATCAATCATATCGGTAAGCTCCTTCAGATGCTTGTCTCCCCGGAATATCTCTGCCACCTTGTCTCTGGCTTCAATTATGATATTTTTAAGAGTTTTCTTTTCTTCGCCGAAAACGATGCGGTTGATGATGTGCGTCACAATAGCCGCTGGCATATAACCAAGGGAATGCCCATGGGTGATAGCTGCGATCTGGGCACCTTCCATGTCCAGTGTGCCCATCTGCATATGCTTATAATTCAGCGCGACCGGAGCCACTCTCATGATCCCGCCGCAGCCCTTGCTTTGATTCTGTGGCTCTTTCACATAATCGTTCACAAAGCCTTTACCGTTCTTCTGAGCGGAAAGCGCAGACAGACAGGTATTTCCCGGTGCTCTGCTGCTATAAAGCTCCGGCACATCCGCAAGCCATGACCTGCAGGAATAATTCCCTCTGCGATCCTGTATTTTCTGCTTATCGAAGGGATACTCCTGCGTATAGAGCCAGTCCTGATATGCCTGTGTAACATAGTGTCTTGGCCAGCCCTGGATCCCTCTCATTGCTCCTCGTGTATCTCCCACAAGGAGCCCATTCGCCGTAAACAGAGTCATCTGTGTATCATCGGAAATCAGAGCCTTCCCAGTGAAACTGTCCAGCTCATACTCCGTGATTCCTCTCTCACCGTATTTACCGAAGATCTGCTCTTCTCCCCAGAACTCGACAGCATAGCCAAGAGCATCCCCTACAGCACCGCCTGCTAATGAGCCACGGATTTTGTCCAGATTGACCTCCGTCTCTCTGATCCTCTTCATGGCTTCATCCATTTCCTGCTGATCCTCATCCCGGTAAAAATTATCGAAGGCAAAATTTCTATAAAACTCTTTAAAATTATACTGATCCTGCGTCCGGTCAAGCACCGCAAAATCAATCCTGCGGAACAGATCCTTCTCTCTTAATCCATTGTAATCCAGTTCCTTCAGTGCTTTACAGAAAAGATCTGAGATTACATGCGCATCATTACCGAAAGCACCACAGCCCCAGGCTCCAAGAACAAGATGCCTGTACCCAAGATATGCGACGCATTTCAGCATTCCCATGATACGGTTATATACCATGTCCTCATACTCAGACTCGCTCATTCCCTCCTTGCCATGTGATATCATCGGTGCGGCGCAGGTAAGGACAGAAACGACTACTGTATCGTCCAGCAGGTCACCATTCGCATCTTTTATAATTTCTACATAAGGTGTGATCATCAGGGCATCTGAACCCATATAGGTATTGAGGCTCTTGTTATAATCGTAATATTTCCGAGCTTCTTTGCTCTCCAGAGAAAGAAGAAGTGAACTTTTCCTGCAAAGGTCTTCCTCCTGCGCTCTTGCACCGTTACGAACGCCGCCTCCCGGATGCACAGGATTGGCAAAATTCAAAACCAGAATGCCGTGATCATCCCCGGTAAAAAGATACGTATCGCCAAGGCGTTTTCTGGCAAGCGCAAAAGAATCTATATTTTCACAGCCATGTCCGCAGCGTCCAATCACAAACGGCCTGCTGAACTCAGGATCAGAACAATTTTTCTTCACCGCTTCCGGCAGGTACACCTGTATCTCCTGCATTTCTTTTGCGGAAAGTTTCAGTTGTATCCTTTTGCCATTTTTTTCATACCAGCCCTGCTTTAAGATCTTAAGAGTATCCTCCAGCATAGCGATTTCTTTTGATCTGTCTCTCATGAGTCCTCTCCTTCCCTGGATTTATCACAAGTCGCTGAAAAAACCTTATATTTCAAGCATTTTCACACTATCCATTATGTACAGAACTACCGTCTCCACATGGCTTGAAAGGCCCTGATTGATAACAACATAATCGGGATATTTCGGAATAGTCCGTTTGTCTACAGAAACATATCAACTCATATCTGTAGTAGAAATCTGACCGCATCTGTTGTTATCTATATCGCCCCCTAAACCTCACCTGTATATGGGAACTGCTCTGCTTTTTTCCTTTGCTCTTACCCTTATAATGCCAAGGTCAATACCTTAGAAAACGCCATCGTCTCAACCCTGTCTGTTTGCTGTACAAGGAATAAGTCAACAACTATTTTCACCATCTGTAAATGATACAGTTTCCATGCACTCGACCTTAATTTATCCGTTTCTTCCATGACAATGTTTGAACTTTTTACCACTACCACACGGACAGGGTTCATTTCGCCCAATCTTCTTAGATTTAACGATAGGAACATTTGGTCTAATTGGTGTTATCCCCTTTTCCATCAAAGTCAATTGTCTTAATCTGTAAATATATTCTGAGATAACCAAAACTCCCTGAAACATTCTCAATGCTTCATTTTCAAACTGCAACAAATACTCCTGATTCCGTTTTGAACGGTCTTTAGGATTGGGTATATATGTAATGCACTGTGTAACGGTATCGTATTCCACATCATTATGACCTATAGCGTTTCTCAATTTTGCATTTAAGATTATATCTGCAAGAGCAACATGTGGCTCATTTGAAAAAATGTAGTGAAATCTAGTCGCTTTTGTTGTAGCAACAAACTCATCAATAGAAGAAATATTCTTCTCTACTGGTGCCATTTTTTCAAAATCATTTCTGATTTTTATATTATCCAACGCAATAGGAATAATAAGCAAATTGCCTAATCCTTCGTATACATCTAAATAAAACTGTTTAACTGTATCAAATGTACTTGTTGTAGATCCTTCAACACTCAAATCAAATTTATCTGTATAAAACTGTAACGCAAATGCCGGAATCAATGCCTGATAGACCGACATAAATTCATCCATCAGCTTATATATTAAATTTTGAAGTTCTTCCAAACGATATCCGCTGTGGTTTTCAAGATAATTCAGAAGTTTTCTCAATTGTGCTCTATCCAATTTAAGTATGTTAGCGCTAAAATCCATATTATTTAAAAGTTCTTTTTTCAGTGGGGTATAAAATGCATGTATATCAATCATATGAATTGCTCTTAATAGTTCATACTCATCCCTGCACTGAAAATATTCTCCGCTGAATATTTTTTGAATTTCTTGCTTTACATAAGGACTATTTACTTTAGATAAATCCTGAATTCTTTTATAGCTTGTCCAGCATTTTGCAGCGTCAGATAACTGCCTTACAGACGTGGAAAACTCTTCATACCCTTCATCCATTATCTCCGTAGCTCGAATAAATGGAGTAAGCACGTATCCCTCATCTTCAGCCACCGACCTCTGCTTAAAGACAGGGAACTCTCCAGAGCATTCCACAATGTATTTTTCTTTGTCTTCTTCATTGCAAATATCAGCATTATCAAAATGGTATTCTAAACCGGGAGTATCCTGTCCAATCTTTACTCGACCAAACAAGGAAGTCCTACATTCACCACAAGTCACTACAATCGGGTGAGACTCTTGCCACCCTACTTGAAGTCGCACTCTAGTAATACATCCACACACTTGGCATTTAATATAACAATTATGTACCACTTAATGCTCCCCTCTCTACAGGTATTTTTTAACATCATCAAAATGTGATTCAGCAATTCTATCCATCTGTCCTGCAACCTGCTCAAACGGAAGATTCAAGTCTAGCGTTCTAACACTTATCTGATTGCCATGCATTTGATATACTGGTGCTAGAATATAAATAGTACAAGCCAAAATGAGAAATCCCAAATACACATAAGCATGATACAATAGAGACATGCTGAAGGAGGATCTCATATGGCAAAGCAACATGACAAACAATTTAAACTTGATGCAGTCCAGTACTACGAGGATCATAAAGATCTTGGTGTACGTGGATGTGCAGAAAATCTTGGCATCGGATACAGCACATTAACAAAGTGGCTGAAAGACTTCCGGGAATCAGGTAATATTCCTGTTCGTGGTTCTGGTAATTATGCATCTGACGAGCAGAAGGAAATTGCCCGTCTCAGACGTGAATTACGTGATGCCCAAGATGCACTTGATGTGTTAAAAAAAGCAATCAACATTCTGGGAAAATGACGGAAGCCATTTATCTCGAAGTGTCTGAGAAGACGGAAGCTGCCAAAAAGGCTGGACGCCGGGTTTCCGTCTCCGGAATGTTGAAATTTTTAGGCGTCTCCCGCTCAGGATATCTTGCATGGCTCCACCACGTACCTTCTGATACAGAAAAACGTCGTGAAGCTGTAAAAGCAAAAATACAGGATATTTATGATGATTCCAAGCAGAACTACGGTGCTCCGAAAATCACTGTAGAACTTCGAAAAACTGGTGAAGTCATTTCGGAAAGAACCGTTGGTACATATATGCGCCAAATGGGAATCCGTGCTCAGTGGAGCAAACCATGGACAATCACCACAAAAGATTCCGATTTCAGCACTGAATTACAAAATATCCTTGATGAGCAATTTAATCCTGATCGTCCGAATGCAGTCTGGTGTTCGGATATTACCTACATCTGGACAATAGATGGATTTGTCTATCTGACCAGTGTTATGGATTTATTTTCCAGAAAAATCATAGCCTGGACGCTTTCAGAAATCTTCCATATATGATTCAAGACTTTCTAAATACATAAGGTTGTCCCTAAAATATTTGGCAACGGTTAAATCAGCTTTCCAATAATCTGACATTGCATTTGGAATCAATTTGTCATACTTAATCTCACGAATAGAAGCAACAAATTTTTTCTGTTCTAGTGTAGTAATTTTGTCTTTAGGAACAACTGCTTTTGCGTACTCATTTGGAAGTGGCGCAGTTCCTTTTGTTCCATATGCTGCTGATTGTATCTGTAGAATTTCATCAAATGCTTACTTGGTCACCTCCCATTTATGCGGGGGGTCCTTAACTTTTATTAATATTTCGCCAAGCAAAGCACCTATATATCCGTCTCTATTTTCGGAAGGAATGTGACCTACATATTTAGAAAATTCATTCGATATACCGTCTATTGAAGTTTTTGCAGCTTCAATCGTAAATTTATCTAATATTTCCAAAAGGCGACTTTCGTCATAAGAGTCACCGAAAATTCTATTATATTGATTCCTGAATGTTTCTTCAGTTTTCTTAGAGGTAGCTCCTATGTCTTTTAAGCATTTTAATTTCTCAGTCTTTTTTATATTATTCCAACTATGAAACGGAGAATCACTTTTTATTGTAGCTGTAGTACTGAGTATATAATTGGAAAAGTTTTTTACACGCTCATAGTCTACATACCAATTTGCAAGTGTCTTCCAAAAATCTATATCTCTGTCCGAAATAGATGTATTCCCAAAATGATGTTTTACTTCTCTCTGAAAGCGACCACCCACATCATTTATAATGCTCACATCACCATTTGTCTCAATTTGCAGAGTATCGCCATCGTTCAATTCGAAGCAATCTCTTAAAGCTATTAGATACTGGTATATATCACCAGCTTTTTGCAATGTTGCATCATTAACTGCTCTTGTCACGGTCAATACCTCCCTTCAGATTTGACCATTTTTTCGCATTGCCTTTCCATATGTTTTGCCACTCTTTCTCATTCACTATCGTATCAAACACAGGCTCAAGAAAAGTCTGGATTTCTTCAATGACAAATGGAAACTCAAGTGTGTTATCTTTTATGGTTTTCAAAAAGAATTTCCAACGCTTCTGCATATCTTCATCATCGGCAAGTGCAACAACACGCTTAAAACTATCTCTGTCATAGGGAGTGCCACGCCGCTGTAAGGTTTCAAATATAGCTGCCTGTAATTTTGCACCCTCAAAATCGAATGTCCTTGAAAGATAATAGATGTCATAAAAATCTTTCATCCTGCCTGTCAGTTCAAAGCGTTGCAGTATGGCATCAAACTTCTCGGCAATGGTGCTTTCAAGGGAATAAGTTTTGATTACAGGTGCTTCAAAATCTGGAAGCTGAGTGTTGATTGTGCGTTCTTCGGCACGGGGGACTATAATATCGCCCACTCCTATATCAACATTAAACGGCACACGCACATTTTTTATTTGAGCAATAATTTGTGTACTGATACCGTGATATTTTCTTTGCGGAGAAATCTCTTCAAAGCCTTTTGCTCGCATTTCTATATAATCGTTACCAGTCGGCGTGTCGATGATTTTACAAATCAACTCTTTTACATCATCTATTGTATTAGAGTATCCACGGAGCAAGAAATCGACATCAATTGTTGCTCTACTTTCAAAATTAGTTAAAGTATAAATGAACAATCCACCTTTGAGTATAAGCGTATCCTCACACCCAGATTTTGATAACTTTCTCAAAAATTCTTCCTGCACAAAAAGCTGCAAACATTGCTGGTAACTGATACCAGAAGCTTTTGCTTTATTTCTCAGCTTTGCCAGAACGGAAGCTGCTATATCTGCCATTACAACCACACTCCAATCAATTCTTTTACACGCGTTTGAACACGCAAAGCTTTCGCATATTCTATAAGATTCGGTATATTCTTTTTCGGGTCCTTAACATAGCCTTGTACTGCTTTATTAAAAACCTCCTTATCTATCTTGTTCATATTTCGCAGCACATCGCAAATAGTACGGTCACGGTCATAAATGCGGACTTTGTGGAAATCAATTTCACCTTCGGTTTCGCCCAGCGTAACCAACTCTGACTCTACACGATATGCCTTTATAAACGGATAATCGATTTTTGTTCGCCGCTTAGAGACATTTTTATCTATTGCAAAGTTCCATTCGGCAGGATTTCTGTCACTGTATCTATAATAGAATAGGGCAGTCTCCATACAGAGCACTGCATCGGGAAACAATCGATTGATAATGACAACTTCACTTTCTCCATAATCTTGAGTCCAGTGATAGTAACCTCGCCTGACTCTTTCAATCAATCCTTCATCTAAAAGTTGTTTTATATCTGCATAGTATAACTTTGAAGCTGTAAGTTCAGCAGTAGTCATAACATAATTATGACTGCTAAACAACATTCTCAGTGTCTCAATATCTTTATTCTGAAGCATATCTTCACCTCTATTTAATCGCCCCTAATCAAGTCAACGATTGGGCACTTTACTATATTATATTTGATTTTTCTCTTTAAGTCAATAATAGCAAAGTGAACGCTTTTAATTCTATCAATTAGGCAGTTTAGTATAAAATCTGTCCTCCGCTTTTATAACCAAATAAAATATTGGTCAACGAAAAGACAACTATGTAAAAAAATAAGCGTACCACTATTTCTAATGATACGCCTATCCTCATTAAATCACTTCAAAATGCTTCAACGCATCCTTTATCGCTTCCACCTTCTCTGCTGTCGGATGCTTCCTCGGCTGTTTCAATTCTTCTACCGCATTAGGAGCATCGTACATTGGCAAGCCTAAATCTCTCTTTACCTCTGCGATATATGCGGTATGTACTTTGAAGCCGTATTTAGCTTCTATGTACTCCTTTATCATTTTGTAGGTCACTCGTTCTTTGGGCTTATAGCTTTCCGCTCTTTGAGCGATATCATCAAGCGGAACTTTTCCCTCACCTTCGCCAAACTCAACTTTTACGTTAATATGTCCGTCTGGCTTTTTGTGGGAAAGCAGTACTACCGTCTCCACATGTCCCGTCCAGGGGAACATATCTACTGGCCAGGCGCCCTCTGCGCGATACCCATGTTTTGTCAGGTATTTTAAATCCCTCGCCAGGGTATCGGGGCCGCAGGAGATATAGACAATTCGTGCTGGTGCGAGACGGACTGCGGATGATAAAAATGCTTCATTGCTTCCGCTTCGCGGCGGATCCATAAAGACTACATCGGCGTGTTCACCATTTTCTGCCATCTTTGTCATAAACTGGCCGGCGTCTCCCTGGAAGAACCGTGCGTTCTTGATGTTATTCCGTCTGGCATTGGCAACGGCATCTTTTACCGCCGCCGGATTCAGTTCCACACCAATGATCTCTCTGACCTTGTCACTGGCTGTCAGACCGATGGTTCCGATTCCGCAGTAGGCATCGATGATCCGTTCTTTTCCTGTCAGTTCGGCCAGGCTGATGGCCTTCTGATACAGGAGCTCCGTCTGAACCGGATTTACCTGATAGAAAGACTTTGCTGAAATACGGAATATCTTGCCGCAAAGAGTGTCTTCGATATAGCCTTTTCCAAACAAAAGGATTTCCCGCTCTCCCAGCACCATGCTGGTCTTTTTATCATTCAGGTTCAGAACAACAGAGGTAATCTCCGGATGAAGTTTCCGCAGGGCCTTCACAAAATTATTTTTCGATGGAAAGATCGGTGAGGATACCACCAGCACCACCAGCACCTGCCCGGAGGAAAAGCCCCGCCGGATCAGCACATGACGCAAAAGGCCGTAACCACTGTCCTCGTCATAGACCTTGATCTTAAAGGACTTTAACAGGCCCTTGATGTCCTGAATGATCATGTCGGAAATGGAGTCCTCAATCATGCAGTGCTCCACCGGCACAACCCGGTGGCTGTTTTTTTCATAGACACCGGACACGATGGTTCCGTCCCGCCGCCGGTCAAATACTGCGTGAACCTTATTCCGGTAATGGTACGGCTCCTCCATTCCGATAATGGGATGGACCGGACAGAACGACCCGAAGAGGCTGTTCACCTGTTTCTGTTTCTTCTTCAACTGTTCTTCATAGGAAATACCCTGATAATCACAGCCTCCGCATTTTTTTGACACCGGACATGTTTCCGGAGCTTTTTCCGTACTCTTCATTCTTTTCACCTGTCTTTTCCAACACTGCTGCTCATGTATTTCTTATGTATTACATGAAGGAATGTTCTTTTTCGCTGTTTTTGTTTCCATTACTCTGCTTCTCATCCCCAACCTGAGCTCTCTGTGGATCCAATGGGAACTGATCTGCTGCCTGCCATTATAGCAGACCAGTTCTCCGACCTCCACCAGATTTTCATAACCCCGGATCCCAACCAGCAGTATTCATATTCTCAATTTCAGCCTAATTCCTGCAAACCCGCATGAACACTGGATTTTTGAGCTTTTTCCGTCCTATTTCTCATCAACCACCTGGAAGATATAGAATTTTAAATAATAGGAATCCTCCGCTGCCCAGAGAATGGGATGATCCGGCGCCTGCGTGCGGTATTCCACCTGGCGGAGACGCTTATGGACATTGCGAGCCGCCTGGCCGATGGTCTGGGTGAACAGCTCGTAATCCATGAAATGGGAGCAGGAGCAGGTGGCCAGATAGCCTCCATCCCTGATAAGCTTCATCGCCCGCAGGTTGATCTCCCGATAGCCTTTGACGGCGTTCTTAATGGAGCTTCTCGATTTGGTGAATGCCGGCGGATCCAGGATCACCACATCGAATTTCTCGCCTTTTTTCTCCAGCTCCGGAAGCAGTTCAAACACATCGGCACACTGAAATTCTACCCGATCCTCCAATCCGTTGAGCCTTGCATTCTCTCTCGCCTGCTCCACGCCCAGCTCCGAGGCGTCCACACCGGTCACATGAGCGGCGCCGGCCAGTCCTGCATTTAAGGCAAAGGAACCGGTATGGGTAAAGCAATCCAGAACTCTGGCATTTTTACAGAGCTTCCAGATGGCTTTTCGATTGTATTTCTGATCCAGAAAGAACCCGGTCTTCTGGCCTTCCTTCACATCTACGTAATAATGAACGCCATTCTCCACAATCTCCACCTTGGTGTCAAAGGGTTCGCCGATGAAGCCCTTGTAAAGCTCCATGCCCTCCTGCTTCCGCACCCTGGCATCACTGCGCTCATAGATGCCGCGGATCATAATGCCGTCCTCAGCCATCAGCTCCTTCAGGGTATCAAGAATCAGTCCCTTAAACCGGTCAATTCCCAGTGCCAGAGACTGCACCACCAGCACATCGGAAAATTTGTCCACCACAATACCGGGAAGAAAATCCGCTTCTCCGAAAATCACCCGGCAGCTCCCCGTATCTACCACAGTTTTCCGGTATTCCCAGGCGTCCTTCACCCGTCTGCGGATAAAGGTCTCGTCCACCTCCGTATCCTTGTCCCGTGTCATCATGCGGACGATCAGCCTGGAATTCCGGTTAATGAATCCGCGTCCCAGAGGATAGCCGTCGAAATCATGGACAAGAACCATATCGCCGTCCTCGAAGGTTCCCATGATGCTTGCCACTTCATTATCATAAATCCAGGGGCCGCCCGCCTTTAAGGAACGTCCCTCGCCCTTTTTCAGTACCACTACTGCACTGCTCATCTGTCTCCTCCTGTTTTTCGTTTGTACTTTCTATAATCCCTCACCGTCAAAGGCCGGAATAAAGCTTTCCTTTGCGGTCTTTCCTTCCTGAATAAAACCGTTTTCCACACCGATGGCCACAGCATGATCCACCAGCCGGTCATACTCCCGTTTCGTCACCCGCCGGTTGATCTCCGGCCAGTCCTTCACCTGGGGCAGCGGCGTATATTGGTTCATGAGGCTTAAAAACACCTGATCTCCATAGGTCTCATGCACATAAGAAACCACCGCCTTCGCTTCCTTCAGATGGCCCGGAAGCAAAAGATGACGCACGATCACCCCCCGCCTCATCATGCCGTTCTCCGAGAACTGTGCATCTCCCGTCTGGCGCACCATCTCGGATAGGGCCGCTTTTACCACCGCCGGATAATCCGGTGCATGGGAATAGCGCTTTGCCGTCTCCGGCTCCATATATTTAAAATCCGTCAGATAAATATCAACGATTCCTTCCAGCATACGAAGCGTCCGGAGCTTTTCATAACCGCCGCAGTTATACACGATGGGGATCGCAAGTCCCTGATCCTGCGCCAGTGTCACTGCCTCTATGATCTGGGGGGTATAGTGCGTCGGCGTCACCAGATTAATATTGGCCGCCTGCTTCTCCTGAAGCTCCAGAAATATTTCTGCCAGCCGTCCCACCGAAATCTCTTTTCCCGCTTCTCCATGTGCAATGGCATAATTCTGGCAGTACACGCACCGCAGCGGGCAGCCGCTGAAAAAGACGGCTCCTGATCCGGTTTTTCCGGAAATACACGGCTCCTCCCACATGTGAAGCGCTGCTCTCGCCCCCAGGATCCCGCTTCCGGAAACGCCGCAGACTCCTGCTTTTCCATGGAGCCGGTCCGCATGACACTCCCGCGGACAGAGTGTACAGTTATCAAGCATGGCTTTTTCTCCCCACATACCAGTAACAGATCCCGGTCAGTCCAAACCAGAACCAGGTGGTCGGATTGCTGAACCAGGTAGTAAAAAACGAAAACACCAGATACATGGCAAGCTGGGCATAGAATAAAAACCGCAGCGGATTCTTCTTTTCCCCCTGTTCCCTGAGCACCAGGAAGCAGACCGCTCCCAGGAGCAGCCCGAACAGCGCCACACCCAGAATACCAAAATCATAATACGCATCATAAATCAGTGTTACCGTGGTCAGCTCTGTTTTCGTGATATAAATGGGAAAGCTCACCAGCTCCGGCTTTAAAAATTTAAGTCCTGTCAGCGCAAACAGCGGAAACAGCTGGCGCAGTCCCCAGGCATGGCTCGGAAGCTCCTTTACCAGACAATTGAAGTTATCGAAATTGTTGGCCACATACATATAGGGCTGGGTAATAAAGATTGGAGTACTGCTGTTCTTCATTTCAAAGATTCCGTTTAAATAGGCCACATCATGATTTCTTGCCACCGTGAGAATCACATAGATCGGAACCAGCGACGCTACGGCAAGTATCACATAACGGAAACGGATTCCCGGCCATGCCGAGACTGCCACGCAGACCGATAGCAGCACCGCCAGCATAAGCTGAAACCGGGAAACACAGAGCACCGGAATCATAAGGCCGATGAGACAGCAGCTTCCGAGGCGTATGTAATCCCGCTTTTCCGTCCTGCCCTTGGTATAAATATAGAGCACCAAAAGAGGCAGGGCAAAGATACTGCTCACAGTAAAATAATGGACTCCGGAAATGTGAAAATAGGAATAGGCGTGGGGCTTATCCGAAAACAACGGAACCTCACAGAACATCGCCTCAATGAGAAAGCAGATCACAGACACCGACAGGATCCCGTAAATACAATGGAGGATGCGTTTTGCCTGAAGCTCCCGATTCGGACTGTCAGAAGGTTTCTTCTTCGATTTCTTATTTAAATTTACTTCCGGAGCTCCTGTGCTTTTTACAGGACTGCCTCCGCGCCGTTTTCTCTCCAGCGCTGCCGCACCTTCATATCCGCCGATGAAGCAAAGATACACCAGGGAAAAACACAGCCAGGTGGTGACTGTCCACTCCGTTGCCAGGCGGGACAGCTTCATGGCCGACAGGCCGCAGCCACCGACCCAGAACAGTGAGAACACGGCCTCTGCCTGCAGGATAAATCCGCTTTTTTTATAATAAAACAAGTACTCTGAAATCGCCGCCAGGATTAAAACAAGGCCGGAAAATAAATATTCTCCGGCCCCGGCAAATCCGTAAGCAAGGAGCACAGCGAGGACATAGCCCGCCAGTGCAATCCCGTTCGTTTTATCGAATGATGCTTCGAATTTTATTTTTTTTCTGTTCATTTATTCTCCCAAACCGTTCTTTACCAGTTCGACCACTGCCTTCAGTGCTTCCTCCTCGTCCGGTCCCTCACAGATAAATTCCAGTTCATCTCCGGTTTTAATGCAGGCACCAAGAACACTGAGCACGCTCTTTGCATTGGCCGTTGTATTGTTGAACCGAAATTTTACGGAAGAGGTATAATTCATCGCCTCTTTGCAAAGCGCCCCTGCCGGACGCAGATGCAGTCCCGTGGGGTTCTTGACAACCACCTTCTCGCTTACCATAGTAATCCCTCCATTCTCTTTCTCTCCGTTATTCTCCGGAAGGCTCTGCGGAAGAACCGCTTCCTCCGGCAGCTTCACTCCCGGATCCGCTCTCCCCTGAGGATTCGGAAGATTCATTCTCCCCGGTAACGATCACGCGGACCGTCGGTATATTCACTTCAAAATAAGCACTGTATTCCCGAGGCAGTTCTACCTGCGGCTCCCGCTCATAAACACCGGTCTGCCGGATTCCTGCAACATCCAGAACCGCCTTTAAATCCTTTGTCTCGATTTTTTCCAGATCCTCAGACAATCCTTCCAGCGTTACGGTAAAGGAATTATCGTCTCCGATCTGATAATGGAACTCCGCAGCTGCACCCTGAAATTCCACCTGGCTGCCTGTGATCCGGAATGTTTTCTTCACCAGAGGCTCGATCTGATATGTCACCTTGATGGTATCCGGCTGTTTGTCCGCCACCTCGAGACCACTCGGAAGAAGCTCGCTGACCTTATAGGTTTTTGTGATGTTCCCCGAGGCCCCGGTCAGATCCTCCTGGATTGTCAGCTTGTCGAACTCCGCAATCAGCGCCTTTGCCCCGGTGACAGAAATCGACTGGGGATCACACTGATAGGTAATATATTTATAGCCGTCTGCGACCTGGTTCTGACCGGTCACCTGAACGTCCACGCTGATCTGATTTGTTTTTACCGCGCTCATGGAAACACTTGCCTCCGTGACGCTCATAATGACCCTGTCATCCGTCTCTACTTCCCGTCCGGCCCTCGTATAGAGCTTGATCTCTGCCTTCGTATCCACATCGTCACTGAGGCCATCAATACTGATGTTCACCGCCGCATGATCAATGGTATCCATAATGGATTCCGGTGCTGTTACCTTTACTACCGACGGTGACACAGTTTCATCGCTGAACGTGTAGCTGTCCTGTGCCGTTCCGCTGTGCTCCACCTGAATTTCAAATTCCCTGGTCTGCATTTCCTCCACATCAATCTTAACGCTTCTGGTAATAGGATTCCAGGAACGGATCAGGGTCTTATTATTGACCACAGAAATATTTACTGCCACAGAACCTGTCGCACCATAAATCTGGCTCAGATCCACGGTTGCTTCGAAATCTTCGGCAGATACCCGCCGTTTATCGGTCCGCCGCACGGTCACCTGGACGCTGGCGGTCTTTTCACCGGTAAATTCATAAGTCAGGTTATTATCTTTAATGGCACTCTGCTCATTGAGCACCTTGATGGGGATCCCGCTGATAATATAGGTATCGGTCGGATTGTCGATATTAACGACTACCACCCACACAACAATAGCTGCAATCGCAGACAGGATCTTCAGGAGCAGGTTATTTGTCAGCTTTTCTTTCATGTTTCTGCCTTCCTTTCAATATCCTAAGTCTGCGGCGTCCGCCGCCCTCATTGTCCTCTATGATTCGATTCAGTTCCTCCTTCAGTCCCTCCGGATCCATGCCGCTTTTTAAGGTTCCCTCATATGCCACCGAAACCCTTCCGGTCTCCTCGGATACGATCACAGTCACGCTGTCGCTGACCTCGCTGATTCCAAGACCTGCACGGTGTCTGGTTCCAAGATCCTTACTGATGCTCATATTGTCCGACAGGGGCAGATAACAGGTCGCTGCCACAGCCCGGTTTCCGCGGACGATCACCGCGCCATCATGAAGCGGTGTGTTATGTTCAAAAATATTCAGAAGCAGCTGGCTGGTCACCACGCCGTCCACAACAATTCCGGTACGCTCGTACTCGGAAAGCGGCGTCTTCCGTTCGATGACAATCAACGCACCGGTCTTTACCTTGCTCATCTCAAAGCTGGCCTTCACAATCTCATTCATGGTCTTGGTATTGAACCGGTCATCAAGCACTTTCGGATTCTCGGACACCAGAAATCCCAGCACCTTATTCCGCCCAAGCTGCTCCAGCGCCCTCCGAAGCTCCGGCTGAAAGATCACAACAACGGCAATAATGCCTACATTGATGGTCTTGTCCGCAAGCCACAGAATCGTATTCATACGGAAAATATATGCAAGAAGAACAAACCCCAGCAGTACGAGGATTCCCTTTAAAAGTACCCACGCTCTGGTATTTTTGATCCAGAGCATCAGGTTATAGATCAGCACCGCAATGATGATCATTTCGATCACATCCGTGATCCGGATATCCGGTATGCTCCGTGCAAGATAGGTTTTCATACTGTTAATCAGTTCTGCCATAATCGTCACCCGGTATCTGCTCCAGCGGCTCTGTCCGGTCGGAGAGTATCTGGGTTTCCTCCAAATCTTTCTTTTTTCCTTCTTTTAACAGTTCCTTCGTTTCCTCCAGATCTTTTCTTGCCGTCATGATCTCCGCCGTATTTCCAAGCTCCTGGCGGATCGTGAAAAGCTCCTCCTCCACCGCCTGATCCTCATTTTTCTTGGCATTGATCTTCGTCACTGTCACCTCCGGCTGGGTTACCGCCACCTTGGGAACAGCCTTCACATAATAATAGTAATCATCATCTTCAAACTGGACAATCTCCGTTCTGGTGTAATCCAGATGGAACAGGAAAAACTCCAGAACCATTCCCACCGCTGCCGCGAAAAAGCTGCTGATAATGATCGTCACCACCGGCACGCTGATATCCGCCACGAAGACACCAATAAACAGACATAAGATATTCACAATCGTTCCAACGACAATGGCGATCTCCCATGCATGGTTCACAGAAAGCCGGCGGATCAGATAGACCACCAGAAGCGTCAGAGCACAGGCCGCCATCACGACCCACATGGTACGGTTTCCAAGAACGCCGTTGATCATCTGGGTATAGCGTCCCGGCATGGACAGCGAACCTGTGGAGGCCAGAATCCCTGCGTTTTCCTTCACATACTTTAACATATAATAAATGGCGATCCCGAAGCTCATGGGGATCACGCCGAACATGGTCCCGGTCAGTCCGAGAACCACAGGCACCACCAGCGGCATCTTTGCCATGAACAGCACCGGCATCAGCACCAGCAGGATACTGTTTCCCGGCTGGAACACACCGTATACGCATAAAAACAGGAAAAATACCGCCGCCGTCACGAAAAATACCTCCATCGAAACGGCATATAAATTCACCAGAACAAAAACAGCACAGACACCGACTGTCACGCTCCACGGCAGAAAGGCACAGATCACGGCCGCCCCCAGTGCGATCCCGATGTGGCTGATCTTCGTCATATAGCCAATATAAAGATCCGTCAGCAAAAGTGCCGAAAAGGCCGTCAAAAACCGCAGGATCCGTATGATATGGCCGCCATATCTGGCATAAAACCGCTTAACGCGTTCCCTTAAAACCAGCAGCGTTGTCATCCCTTAACTCCTCCGATTCCCGCCAGACACGGACGGTTTCTTTTTCATACAGACGGCTGATCTGCTTCAGGACCGCCTGATAACGTTTTACCTTTTCCCTTGCTTTCCGATAGCTTCTGCGAAACACAAAAAACGCCGCCACAAGGAAGCATGCCAGCAGACATGCCAGAACGATCAGAGCCTTTATTCCCATATCGGCCAGCTCTGAAATACTTTTCTGAGTCATCAGCGGCTCCGCATTGTAAAGGATCCACATGATCACCAGAAGAAAGTAGGCGGCCGTAAACGAGATCGCCGAATAGATCATTTTACAGCTCACATAATCTGACTGATGAAACCTGTTTATCTTAAGTGCTTTCCGCTCTTCCTTTACCCGGAAAATCTCTGCTTTTGTCATCAGCTTTGTTCGCTCTTCGTTTACCAACTCTTTCACTCCCTGTACGGACACACTTTCTGATAGTATAACATACCCACCGGAAAATTTCGAGAAGATATTCTTATTTTTCCTGCAAGATTCTTATTTTTCTATAAAGGTTCCGTGTCATTTGTAAAGATTCCGGATCTCCTTTAAGTATTTCCGATAACCCCGCACTGCAGATGCCGGGGAAAGCAGCTCCGCCTGGCAGCCTTTTTCCGTCAGCCAGCCAAAAAACGCCGGTCCGATGCTTCCCATGATCCGAAGTTCTGTCCGGAAACCGTTTTTCTTTTTCGCCGGGCTGCTTACGGTCACACATTCCCCAAGCTCTGAAAGAATCTGTCCGGCTGTTTTCTCCGCGCACAGCAGCAGAAGCTCCGTATCTCCACCTAACCAGGAAGCTGCTGCGCCCTGTGCTTTTTCTCCGTTCTGAGCTGCCGCGTGTTCTTCCGTGCCGGCTTCTTCCGTTCCGCGTTCCATGCCAGAAGCCGGTTTCATGTTCAGAAGCGCCGGAACAGCCTCCTTGTCCTCCAGATAATACCCTGCGCTGCGTCCCCGCTTTCCGATGATGGAAAAGCCAAACGCCCGCAGTGCCTCCAGATCATCATAGATTCCCTTCCGCTCCGCCGGAATCCCGCGGGACTCCAGCTCCTCCAGAATATCCCTTGTTGTGACTACATGCTCCTCGTCACTTTCCTCCAGCAGTCGTATGATATACAAGATCTTCAGCTTCTGATTTCCCGGTTTTGCCATCTGCACTTCCCTTCCGAGCTTCCGCTCTGGTGGAATAACCAACTGTCTCCTTTAATATCTATGATACACATGGACAAGAAATCCCAGCCAGCCTGCCTGCTGCCAGTTTAACTGTCCCTTCCATAATCTCCATCTCCAGTTGTTTCCGGTCGTGGATGGGAAATTCATCCGGGCAGAATTGTCCAGCTTCAGCACATCCTGCGCCTGGAAGATCACCACGTCCGCAATACTTCCGTATGCCAGCCGGAACAGATGATCCACGATCCGGTGGCGTTCTCTGGTATCGATCAGCTCAAAGAGATAGGTCAGAACCTCATCGGACTTGTCACAGAACAGTCCCGTCAAGGTCTCATTATCATGCGTTCCGCCGTAGACCACACAGTTGCTGTCCTTGAAATTATGGGGCAGATGCTCATTGGCCGGATCACCGTCAAAGCCAAAGGCCAGCACCTTCATTCCCGGATATTCATTGTCCTTTAACAGCTTCCGCACCTCCGGCGTTACCGTTCCCAGATCCTCGGCGATAATCTGAAGCGACTCACCTGCCGCCTCATTGATGACATCGGTCAGCTTTTTGCCGGGGCCAGGCTGATACGTTCCGTTGACACTGGTTTTCTCACCCCAGGGAACGGCATAATATCTTGTGATTCCGATGAAATGATCGATCCGCACCGCATCATAAAGCCGGCCGGAGATTCCGATCCGTTCCCGCCACCAGCAAAAATCCTCGTTCTCCATGGCATCCCAGTCATACAACGGATTGCCCCAAAGCTGTCCCGTTGCGCTGAATGCATCCGGCGGAACTCCGGCGATGAACTTCGGCATCAGGTTCTCCTCATCCAGCTGGAACAGGCCCGGATGACCCCAGACATCGGAGCTGTCCATGGCCGCATAGATGGGAATATCCCCAATGATCTGAATTTCCTTTTCCTTTGCATAGGCGCGCAGCTTCGCCCACTGGCTGTAAAATTCAAACTGACAGAAGGCCCAGAATTCGATCTCATCCGCCAGGAGCTCCCGATACTGCTTCATGGCCTCAGGCTTCCGCAGGCGGATCTCATCATCCGGCCAGTGGAGCCAGTCTGCTCCGTGGAAATGGAATTTGAGTGCCATATACATACAATAGTCTTCCAGCCAGTAGCTGTTTTCTTTCACAAATTTCCGATATTCCGCTGTTTCTTTATGACGGCTGTTATGATACGCCGATTTCAGGACCCTGAACCGGTTTTCATAGATCACATCGTAGGAAACCGAGGTGGGGTTGTCTCCCCAGTTCTGGTGCATTACCTCATCCCTGCTTAAAAGTCCGGCCTCAATGAGAATGTCCAGATCAATAAAATACGGATTTCCGGCAAATGCCGACAGGGACTGATACGGGCTGTCTCCGAAGCTGGTCGGTCCAAGCGGCAGCACCTGCCAGTATTTCTGTCCTGCCTGCTTCAGAAAATCTATAAATTCATAGGCGTCTTTTCCAAGAGTTCCGATCCCGTAAGGGGAGGGGAGGCTGGAAACCGGGAGGAGAATTCCCGCGCCGCGGTCCATATGCGTTTCTTTCATAACCATTACCTCGCTTTATCTTTGCTCTGAATAATTCCATTTTACCATCTCCAAAGTGGTTTCGCAACGTGGTATCTGAAAGAAGTGTGGTGCTGCACCGATCTTCATCTGGATTCGCGGCCCGCGGGACCACTGCCCCTGCTCCGCAGAGGCAACTCAAGTATGTGCCGATTGCGGAGCAGGGGTGGAACCGCGGGCCGCGAAGTCTTCTAAGTGCAGAAACAGCCCGTCTCCCTGCCGGGATCCGGGCTGTCTGCTGTTCTTTTATCTGGTTTCTTCCTGTATCTGTACTTCTGTCCGCACGTCTGTCTGATCCTCTGTCAGTTTCTCGTCCAGCTCCGGATCTCCGGTCGGTACACCCTCCGCATGCATGGCCTCGTTGACCCAGGCCGGCTCGCGCCCCGGAACCTTCATGGAATTAAATACATAGTTTCCCTGTGCATCAAACATCAGTTCCACCCAGCCGGGTTCTTCCGGTGTTCCACCTACAAGGATCACACTCTTCGAACCGTCCTCGTTTTTCACTTCCCGGCGGACGTAAGCCGTCTCGCTGCACTGATCGGTCACATCCTCCTTTGTATCTCCGATCACACAGTACAGCCGGCCATTTTCCACCTGGGCATATTGCCAGGCCTCTTCCCCGGCCGTAATGCGGAACACCACCTGATTTCCGTCCTCATTCTGCTCATAGACCACTTCCCCGCCATTTGCCATGTGGAAGATTTCCTGCACATAACGGATGGCCTCTGCCGCCAGGCTTCTTCCTGCCGGGAGAGCCGCCATAACGGCCACCACCAGGACGGCTGCCGCGGCCACACCTGCAAGCTTCGGAATCCGCCGTTTCTTTCCCGCTGCTTCCAGCTCCGTCCGGATCTCCATGGTACGCTCCGGGCTCATGACCGTTTTTTCCATTGTATCCCGAAACAGGCCTGTGCCGCGTTTTCCCTCCTCAGCTCCGATCCGTTCTGTTCCGTCTGCTTCGTTTATCCTGTTCCGTTCTGCCTCTGATCTCTGCTTCATGTCCAGTCCTCCTCTCTGAGTACCTGCTTCATCGCCTCTCTCCCGCGGCTGATCCGCATGGAGACTGCCGATGATGACAGCTTTAACATCTTTCCGATTTCCCGATAACCATATCCCTCATAATAATGGAGATACAGGCAGACGCGGTAAGTCTCCGGAAGCTTCATCATCGCCTGGTACACATCGGATTCCGCCTCTGTGTAAAGCTCCGCCGCCGGTTCACGCCCTTCTTCATAACCTGCCGCCAGCCGGACCGCCGCTGATTTCAACTGATTCCGGCAGAGATTCGCCGTCATGGTCAGCAGATATGCCTTTTCCTTTCCGCTTCCGATCCCGAGCCTCTTTTCCATGAGCCGCAGAAAAACACTTTGTACCATATCCTCCGCGTCCGCCCTCCTTCCGAGAAAGCTCAGCGACAGCCGGTAAACCTCCTGCGCATAACGGTCATAAAGCTCCAGCACGCTCTCCCTGTCCACTGCATCACCTCCCTACACCAAATTGAGATCTCACTTATAAGACAATTCAGAACAGAAAAACAGCACATTTTTCTGGATTCAAATGCAGAAATGCAGAAAAATATGCTGTCAGAATATGACGATATCAAAAACACGCACTGCGGAGCCAACCGGCATCAGAAAGGACAGGCCATATCCTTCGGTAAGGAGCTGCCCAGTTCCCGTACTTTTTTCAGGCCCTTCGCATGTCTCATGGCGCCATCCTTCCATACTGTCATTCCGGTAATGATTTCGATTCCGCCGTTTCCCCATCCGAAATAATCCAGCATGGTTTCAAACTGGGCAGTCACCGCCCGATGGACATTTTCCGATACGGAATCCACCAGAAGAACTGCTTTCCGGATTGGAGCGCCGTCACGCCCTCTTGCATATGTCCGATCCAGCATGATCTTCATCTGACCGGTCATATCAAAACAATAGACAGGCGTTGCCAGTACCAGAATATCCGTCTGATTCAGAATTTCCAGAATATGTTTCATATCATCATCCTGTGCACACTCCCCGGGATGATTTCTGCAGTACTGGCAGCCGAGACAGCCCGCAATATGCTGATCCGCCAGATCGATCCGCCGGACGATATGCCCTGCTTCCTGTGCGCCCTCTGAAAACGCATCTGCCATGATTGCTGTGTTCCCGCCTTTCCTCGGACTTCCGTTTATGACCGTCACTCTCACTTATGATCCTCCTTTGCAGACGAACCTGATTTTCCTTCAGATACGTCCGGTACTTCCAAGCTCCCGTATCATGCAATACTGCTTCAGCGGAAAGTTCTTTTCCACCACGCCGTAGATTTTAAATCCAAACTGCTGATAAAATGCCACATTCTTTTCATTGTGAGTCTCCAGGGAAATCATCATGCCATGCTTCTCGGCATAATCCACAGCCTCATCGATGAGTGCCGCCGCAATCCCATGGTGCTGCATATGCGGATCCACCGCCAGATAAATGATATGAAGGCGGTTCTTCTGATGAAGCTGGTCGGTCCAGCTGGAATTTAAATAATCGCCGCCCTTCATGAAATTGAAAAAGGTTTTCATGGACGGATCCTCTTTGATCAGGAACGAATCGGTATGGAGCGCCGCCTTTGCCTCGCTCCAGTAATACTGGAACACATTGTACGGCTCAGCTTCATCGGACACCACCAGTACACCGTTTAACTCCCTGCTGTCCGCAAAAATCTCGCAGGTCTCGTAAAATTCATCCATGTCACACTGAAACAGCTCCGGCATGAGACGCTTCCGGATCTCTTCATCGGGGATCAGCGTCTCATAGAGCGGATCATGTGCAAAGCAGACATTGAGCAGCTTCTCCAGCTGGGGAAGATCCTCCCTCGTTACCTGATATAGTTTATCACTTGTCATAATTCCAGTCCTCCGCGGTTTTGGCCAGCATACAGACCACCTCGCCAAGCAGTGCTTTCTGCTTCTCGCATGCTGCCCGAAGCCTTGCCGCCTCACCCACATACTCGGAGGCTCCTTCCTTTTCTTTCTTCAGCAGCTCCTTTACCAGATGATACAGGTTCTCATGGGGCATGAGCCGCTGATAGCCCCATTTCAGCCGCTCTCTGGGCTGATGATATACATAATCCGTAAAATGACGGTAGACATCTTCATCAAACATGAACGCATAGGCATTGTTGTCCACCTGGTACAGCTTCCGAAGCGCCCTGGATACATCGCCGTTCTCCAGATTCTCCGCCGCCCCCGACAGAAGCTTTAAATTCCCCAGCAGGATCTCATGGGGATACCGCACATTCCCGTACCAGTCGATCCGTACGAGCGTATCCTGCTCCGCCTTGAATTTCTTTAATAATGCCTTCTCCAGCGGACGCTGTTTCTCATAAAGCCGCTCCGCTTCCTTCTCCTCTCCGGCCTCGAGGAGTGCGCTGTAACGGCGGTTGAGTGCACGAATCTGTCTGTATGCCTCCCGCTCACGCTCCTCCTGCGTCTTTAATGCCTCCCGGACCTGCTTCGGCGTACAGAACGATTCCTGCGGGATTGCTTCTGTCTCCGCTTCCGTTTTTCTTTTTCCGGTATCATCGCCTGCGCCCCGGCTGACCGGCTGTGCTTCGCTGATTCCGGCTTCCGATAAAAGCTCTCCGTCCAGAGCCTCCGCCGCCCGCTTCATGACCGGTGAAAAATCCAGCGGAACCACCGCCGTCCGGTCCAGTGCCTCGATCAGTAACGCAAACAGCTCATGATGGAGACGGTAAACCTGCCTGTCATAAAACTCATCGTTGTCAAACTGGGAATGATAATGGGTGTCCATAAAGCTGCCGCCGGTGAAATCATTGACCATGGACGGAAGCCCCGCAATGGCCATGGAAAAATCATCGGACCAGGTCTCGATGGGCGCTGTTACCGTCGTCTCCTCCGGATATGCACGAGTCAGCGCCGGCAGCTCCTCCAGAAACTCCTCCAGATATTTCCGGTATTCATAACAGCTCCGGATCCGTGCCCGCGTACCGTGCGCCAGTGCCGGAAGCTCAAAATTCAGATCCGCAATAACCGTACCTGCCCATTCCGGGTGCGCCGTAAAGACCTGCTCATAGGCCCCCGTGGACCAGTCAAAGTTAGAATCCGCCACCCCCCATTCCTCTGCCGCCATGGCACAGAAGACAATGGTATTCCGCGGCCTGTACCCGCTTTCCAGAAACGCCTTTGCAATGCCGAGCATCATGGCAACGGCCGTGTTGTCATCCTGGAATCCGCTGAAATAGGAATCGTAATGGGCCGACAGAAGCACCAGCCGATCCTTATGTATGCCCTCGATCCGCCCCTCAATGTTGTAGGTGGTGCAGCCGCGCATGACTCTTGTATCGGCATAAAACCGTACCGGAAGCTCGCCTTTTTTTCGAAGCAGCTCCTTCAGCTCCCTGGCGTCCTTTCTGGAAACCGAAAAGGCCGGTGCATACTCCGGTCCCGCAATATCCTGGGCATTAAGAGCCCCGTCATCAATCTCTCCATAGCCGCCGTCCTGAACCGCAAGCAGTGCCGCAGCACCCTTTAAATGTGCCTGGTAAACCGGGTAGTTGATCCACCACTCGTCCCGCTGGTTGATGTCCGCCAGCACCAGCTTTCCCGTCACATCCAGTCCGTCATAGTCCGCCTCTGTGCCTTTTCCGGCGTAAACCAGCGAAAACTCCTGAAAACCGTCTGTCACCATGGTGGTCTGATAAGCCCCCAGCTCCAGCTTCCGCTCCGTTCCGTCCTCCGCCTTATAGGACAGCACTGCCCGCTTAAACTCCCAGCCGTCCACGGTCACCGCGTCCTTCTGCACCTGCGTAAGACCGATCCGCCGCATTTCCTGTGCCAGAAACTCCCCGGTTTCAAACTCCGCCCGCGATCCTGCACTCCGATAGCCCAGAACCTCGTTGCATTTAAACTGCTCCATCTCCTTTGCCAGCCGGCAGGAATACTCCGTGTCCAGCCGCCGCAGGATCTCCTCCTGTATCTTCATGTTCTGCCTCCGTAATTGAAAGCACTGCACTTATGCGGTGCAGGCTTCCTCGTTGTTTTAGCATAGCACTTTTACTTGCCGAATCCAAGAGAAAGAAGTAAAATAGGGATAACGATTTGATAAGGAGGATATTCTCATGATTAAAAACAGAAAAATGGGTCATATCGGTCTGGCCACCAATGATGTGGAAAAGGACGCACAGTGGTACATCGACGTCCTCGGCTTTGAGGTTGCCGGAAAGTTCAAGGGCGACGACGGCACCAACGTTTATTTTTTAAAGAATGATGATGTGATGTATGAAATGTTCCAGGCAAATCCGCTTCTCCCCGAAGCTGCTGCCGGAAAGATCGATCATTACAGCTTTGATTCTCAGGACATCGAGGCCGACTACAAGTTCTGTGTAGAGCAGGGCTATACCATCACCACCGACGGCATCGAAGGAATCCCCCAGTTCTGGGCAAACGGCGTCCGTTACTTCAAAATCGCCAGCCCCACCGGCGAACAGCTGGAATTCTGCCAGGTACTGTAGGCGCTGCAGGGTTCAAAACAGGTTTCACCCAGCATTTAAACACGTGAATCGTATGGAATTCACCTGCATATCGCAGATACAACAAAACAGACTGTCCCACGGCTCATCACCGCAAAAGACAGTCTGTTTTTTCTGATACCAGGGATCCCACGTGAAAGATCTGACGCAGGCTTATATGCTTTCCTACCGAAAACTGATCCCGATCCCATACGCTCCCGGCCCCACATGACAGCCGATGCTCACCGACAGAGGATTGTAGTAAACATCTGCCTGGGGAAATGCCTCTGCCACAGCGCTTCGCCAGATCTCCGCTTCTTCCTTTGTCAGTCCGGCTCCTGCGGTGCCGATCCGAAGCTTTGCCGGATCTTCGTCAGCAAATCGCTTTTCATAATCATTTCGGATGGCATCGATCATCTTCTCCCGGCATTTTTTCATGCTGCGTGCCTTTGCAAAGGAATCCAGCCGTTCCCCCTGAATGGTCAGGATCGGTTTGATGTTCAGAACCGAGCCAAGCATGGCAGCCGCCGGTGTGATCCTTCCTCCCCGTTTCAGATAAATCAGCGTATCAACGGAAATATAAATACTGGAATTATAGGCATCCTGCTCCAGTGCTTCCTTAATCTCCTTTGCCGACCGGCCCTGATCCGCCAGATCTGCCGCCATGAACACCGATTCCCGCATGGTTACAGAGATCCTGTGGTTATCTGCCACCTGCACCCGCCCGTCATAATCCTCCGCAAGCCCCTGAGCCACGCTGCAGGAATGGCTGAGACCGCTGGACATGGGAATATAGATCAGCTCCTCATGCTCCGAAAGTGCCTTATCCCACAGCTCCATCACATCTCCGGGAGACGGCATGGAGGTCGAAACCTTCCTTTCTCCGGTCAGTGCCGCATAAAACTGTTCCTCTGTGATACTCTGTCCCTCAAAATAGCTTTCTCCGTCGATGATCACCGGCATGGAGATCAGATAGATTCCGCGTGCTGCCGCTTCCTCTCCGGTAATCCCGCTGTTTGTGTCTGTAACCACTACTGTTTTCATCCGCAACCTTCCTTATCGTTCAAACTGCACCGGACTCCATGAAACAAATCCCGTGCCTTGCCATTCTCTGTTTCTTCTTTTATAATTAGAAAAGAGCTTCCCACTCTAATGTTACAGATTGTAACATTTTTACAGGCTTATTTCAATCAGAAATTTCAAACTGTTACAATATCAGAATCATTGTTTCAGAAAGGACACTCATGAACCAGAAGAAGAAATCCGTCTCCGGCCGCTTTGCCAGAGAATGTATCGTTGACGCGCTGCTTGTTCTGACAAAAGAAAAGCCCTTATCTGCCATCACGGTCTCAGAGCTTTGTGACCGTGCCGGGGTTTCCCGCATGACCTTCTACCGGAACTATGCCTCCAAGGAAGAGGTGTTTTCCTCCCGCCTGCTGGAGCTTCTGGAGGAATACGGAAAAGAGGAAACGGAAGATCAGAAAAACGGAAACTACTTTGACAAAAACCATATGATCCACTGCTTCCAGTACTGGTTCCGCTATCGGGATTTCTTTGACAGCCTGATCCACTGTGGGTTCGGAAACATTTTCATCGAGTATCTCATGCGGTTTATTTTAAAAAAATGGAGCTATGAAACAGAACAGGAACGTCTTCACCTGATCTCCTTCACCGGCTCCATCATCAGTCTTTATATTGCCTGGGCAGACGGCGGTTACCGGGAATCCATCGAGGATCTTGCCTCCGTCCTGGATGAGCTCTACCGTTAGCCCCCTTCTTTTTGTATCATGATCGGCCTCCCCGGTTATTCCAGGCTATGGTTATCCCCGAAATCCGCAGATTTTTTCTGCGATCATACGGTAGGCCGGCGTTTCCACGCCAAAGCGCTCTCCCATGCGGACCACCTCCGAAATCAGTCCGTCCGCCTCGGTCGTACCGTCCTTTTTCAGATCCTTCTGCAGAGACGCTGTACACTCATCATCCAGCCCATTCATAATCGTCATGTTTGTTTTCACAATATCCACCGGGAACGGGATCCCCATGGCGCACGCCAGCGCATCAATTTCTTTCACACAGCGGATAAACAATGCTCTCGCTTCCCCGTCCTGTTTATAATCTCCAGCACTCCAGTCCCCATACGCTCCTGCTGCCGCCATCGGCGATACAAACGAAAATTTCTGAAGCGTATCACGCTGCACCTGATCCGTAAAGATGGGCGTAATCCCCGAATCCCGGAGATCCTGCTCCACCTGCTTTAACACCGGGCTTGTCACATCTCCATCCAGCCGCCCGTAAACAATCCGGAAAATATCTCCGTTCTGACGGATCATTCCCGGCTTCTCAATGGCCGCCGCCACATAGATACAGCCATTTAACACGGTCAGCTCCGGAAGCTTCCTCTGCATCTGTTCCCCGGTACCGTAAATGTTTAAAATAGGGATCACAACTGTCTCTTTGTGAGACGCCCGCCTGATACAGTCATACACACTGTCCAGTGAATACCCCTTCACGCAGACAAAGATAATATCTGCTTTCCCGCCGCACTCCAGGTATTCCTGCTCCGTCATCGCATGAACCGGAGCCGTCCACTGCTCATGAGGCTTTCGGATCTCCAGTCCCTGTTTCTTCATTGCCTCCAGATGCGCCCCGCGGGCGATCACCACGGTATGCTTCCCGCCCCGCGTCAGATATGCCGCAATGCAGCCGCCGGTTCCTCCGGCCCCGATCACCAGATAGTTCAGTTCCTTTTTCATAATGCAGTTCTCCCCTTGATGCCCTTATCAATTCTTCCCCATACCAGAACGTATGCGATCAGAACCGCTGCCCCCGTTACAAACCAGGAAATCGGATATACATTAAACAGCATATCCAGCGTATGATACCGCGGGCAGACTGTGTAAATCCAGATTAAACGAAGTACACAGGTTCCAAACACAGTCAAAATGGCCGGCGTCATGGAACATCCTACACCTCGCAGTGCCGAGCCGCCAATTTCATAGGTATTGATGAGAATATACAGCGGCATAATATGAAGGATCCTCACATACGCAAACTCTGCCACTGCCTGTTGTCCCGTAAACAATGCCACAAACGGCACACGCCCAAAAATAAATGCAAGGCTCATAAGCGCTGTAATGATCATGCTGGAAGCCATTGTCAGACGAAATACCTTCTTGCAGCGATCCTTGAAGCCGGCTCCGAAATTCTGGCTGATGAAGGTCACTGCTGCCTGGTTAAACGCAGTAATCATGTAATAGGTATAATATTCGCAGTTGATTCCGACCGCAGAGCCTGCCACCGCATCAGATCCAAATCCGTTCAGTGATGCCTGAATAAAGACATTGGCGACAGAAAATACCATATTCTGCAGTCCGGCCGGAACTCCGATCTGAAGCATAAGCACCAGCTCCTGCTTCTTTATTGACAGTTTCTTCGGCTCCAGACGGATTGCTCCGGTCTCATGGGTCAGAAAATACCATACCATTCCCGCACTGACCACATTGGAGAGCACCGTCGGAATCGCTACACCCTCCACTCCCATCTTGAATCCGATCACCAGGACCAGGTTCAGAATCGCATTGATGATGCCGGAAAGCACCAGACAATACAACGGACGTCTGGTATCACCGATACTCCGAAGAACCGCTGCGCCAAAATTATATACCATAATAAACGGCATGCCCACAAAATAAATCCGCAGATACAGAACTGCATACTCCAAAACATCTGCCGGTGTATCCATAAGCTCCAGGATTGGCCTTGCAATGAACATTCCCAGGACCATCATAATCACACCACAGATAAGTGCCAGAAGAATTGAGGTATGTACTGCGTCATGGATCCGGTCAGTCTTTTTCTGACCAATGTAATTGGCAATCACCACATTGGTTCCCACCGAGATACCTACAAACAGATTGATCATCAGGTTGACAACCGGCCCGTTACAGCCTACCGCCGCCTGCGCCTGACTGCTGGCAAACCGGCCGACCACAGCCACATCCACCGAATTGAACAGCTGCTGTAAGATACTGCTGGCTGCCAGTGGCAGCGCAAACAGTAAAATCTTATCCAACAGGCTGCCATGCAGCATATCTACCTGCTTCCTTTTCTTTTTCCCTTCCATTTACTCCATTCCTTTCTGTTTCACGGCACCGGATAACCGGTGCCGCAGCGCGCTTTGAACCGTACTTCCACGCGCAGAGTTTTCTGTCCGGCTGTCAATCTTATCATCGGAATTGCACTCCAAAACGACCATAATCATGAACAATTACTTTGACCGATAACCAATAACAATATAATCCATATCTTTGAACATTCACAGAACAAACAATGTCATCTTTTTCATTTACAGCCTGACACGGAAAACGTTTCTTTTAAATCTCCACCTCAAACAAAACGGTCTGATTGTACTGATCCAGTGCCATCTGCATTTCCAGAATCTTTCCGGTAATCCGCTCATAATCTGTTTTCACCTGCTCCAGATCATAATTGATATAGCGATACTCCGGCACTGCGTTTCCGGAACCATACATCCGCTGTCCCTCCCGTTCTTTGGGCAGCCGTTTTCTCATGCGGTCCAGCACTGTCTTTCTACGGTTAAGCTGTGCCATGCGGACAAAGATCTGATCCACGCTCATGGTCTGTCCGTCCACTGAAATCGCTGCATTGGCATTGGAGACGTTCAGTGCATGTTTGATTTTACAGATTGTTTCATCAAGCTCTTCGATCTTTGTCGATACCTCCGCATAATCATATTCCGGAATCACCGGTTCTTCTCCTACTGCCGCCACATATGTGCTGGACAACTCTTCTTTTTCCACCCAGTAGCTTTTTTCATCCTCCAGGCTTCTTAACATTTTATTTGCACAGGCTGATGTTATGCTTTTCATTGTATATTTCCTCCCTAATCAATCCCGCTCATAGTTTTCGGTTCTGTAAAATGCTCTCCTCATATCCTCCGGCAATTCTTCCGTAAATTCCATCTGCCTCCCGGTAATGGGATGTATAAACGACAGTCTGTATGAGTGGAGGGCCTGCCGGCTGATCCGTTCCATATCAGGATTATACAGATAATCTCCGATCAGCGGATAGCCCAGATACTTCATATGGATACGGATCTGATGGGTACGGCCAGTCTCCAGCACCAGTGCAGCCAGGCTGTATCCGTTCTTTTCTTCCACAATGCGGTAGTGGGTCACAGCCCGCTCACCATGCTGAAGATCCACCTCCCGCTCAATGATGGAGCCCGGTTTTCTGGACAGAGGCGCATCGATGGTTCCCTCCGGCGGCTCCACATGTCCCCGGACAATGGCACGGTATTCCCGGCGGATCTCCTTATTCTTTGTCATCTGCGCCAGAATACAGGAGCTCAGCATATTTTTCGCCACGAGCGTAAGGCCGGAGGTATCGCGGTCCAGCCGGTTGGTACAGCGGAACACAAAGGGTTCTCCCCGCTCTTCGTAATACCAGGCGAGGGCATTGGCCAAGGAGTTGGTATAATTATTCATGGAGGGATGAGTCGGCATTCCGGCGGGCTTATTGACCACCAGAAGATCCTCATCCTCATAAACAATATCCAGGGGCAGCTTCACCGGAACGATTTTCTCGGAGCAGTGCTCCTCCGAAAGAAGGATCCGAAGCCGGTCTCCCGCTGTCAGGCGCTGGTTCAGATAACGAGCCTCACCGTTTACTCTGGCGCCGCCGGGTGTCTGCTTGATCCGTGCCAGACACTGGCGGGAATATCCCTTTCTTCTTAAAAACTGCTCGATCCGAAGGCCGTCTGCCTCATGATCTGTCAAATACTCCAGAATCCGTTCCACCTGTGCTTCCTCTCTGTAAAGTTTCCTGCTCCACTGTGTACTCCCCGGCTAATCCCGGTTTTCTCCCCACCGGAGCTGTTCAATGGCTTTCGCAGTTTCGCCGGAAACCGTATCGAATAAATAAGACTTCCCACCGGTACGCTTCTCCATGCAGATCTGGCGGATCTCCACATTGGCAGCTTCCACCTCCGTCCGGAAATCACGCGCCGACAGACGCCTTGCCCCCTGTCCCATGATGATGACCTGCTCCAGTCCATCGGAGGTTGCCACCGTTACCTGATAATTTCTTCCGATCTCATGGACGGTCTTTTCGATGTACTGGTCAGCGGTTTCCGCCTCCTTTGTGAACACCACATGGATGTTATGATAGCGGTAGATCTCGCCGATGCCGCCCTCCACCTTATAGGCATCAAATACCAGGATTACCTCCTGCTTCCGGAAGCCCTGATAGCCGGAGAGAATGTCCATCAGCTTTCCCCTTGCCGCACCGATGTTTGCCGCCGCCAGCTCAGAAAGCTCCTCCCAGGCAAAAATGATATTATAGCCGTCCACAAGAAGATACTCCTTTTCCGGCTTTCTATTTTTCAGCTTTCTGCTGTCCGCACCTCTGTTTCCGCCTGAACTGCTTCCCGCTCCGGACGCGCTTCTGCTTTCGGATGAGCCGGTTTCTGAATCGGCACTTACCTTCGGTGCCCGGTAAACTGTCCGTTCAAAGCCGCTGCGCTTCCGCTCCACCCGTCCATAGGTTCGGGCGAAGATCTCCTCCAGCTCCTTGTCCTCAGCCCGGCTTGCCATATAATCCAGCCCGCCCCGGGCGTTTTCCTGTACGTTCACAGCGCTTTGCATCCTACTAACCGCCCCGGCTGCTCCGTCATATCCGTTCGCTTCCAGCCTCTGGTTCTGCAGCTTTTCCTGCTTCAGATAAGGCTCCAGGTGCATATGGGAAAAAACCTCGTCCCAGGGCACCGCATAGCCTGCCCCGTGCGTGCAGAACACCGAGCCGGTAGGATTCCGAAGATCAGCCTCCGGATCATACGCAGCTTCCAGGATCACATCCTCCGGATTATGGCAAGGCTCATAGCCCTTCAGCAGACAGGACAGCCGTCCCTTTCCGTGAGAGTATGCCGTCACCTCCGTCTGATAGCCTCTCATGCAGACCACCGGCGCTGTTCCCGCGATCACTGCTGTGTCGCCAAGCTGGTCCGGTGTCTGAAAGGATCCGTGCATTCTCTGGAGATCTGTCAGTGCCCGTCCCACATTCTCCGTGGGGATTTCCAGGCGGAACTCATACACCGGCTCCAGCAGAACACTTTCTGCCTGCATCAGCCCCTGGCGTACTGCCCGGTACGTAGCCTGGCGGAAATCGCCGCCTTCCGTATGCTTCACATGGGCGCGTCCTGCCACCAGTGTCAGCTTCACATCGGTCAGCTCCGCTCCCATCAGAACGCCGCGGTGCTTTTTCTCCTCCAGATGAGTCAGAACCAGCCGCTGCCAGTTCTTTCCCAGTATCTCTTCCCGGCAGTCTGATGCGATCTGGATCCCGCTCCCCGGCTCCCCGGGCTCAAGCAGAAGATGAACCTCCGCATAATGGCGCAGCGGCTCAAAATGTCCGACGCCCTCCACAGTATTTTTAATGGTCTCCTTATAAACAATCTGTCCGACACCAAACTCCACATCCATACCGAACCGTTCTTTAATAAGACTTTTCAGGATCTCGATCTGAACCTCTCCCATGATCTGAGCATGGATCTCGCTGAGTTCTTCCACCCAGACAAGGGACAGAAGAGGCTCCTCCTCCTCCAGCTGACTCAGCTTCAAAAATGCCTGGCGGGCGTCCGTCCCCGCAGGCGGAATCAGCCGATAGCTGAGCACCGGCTCCAGAATCGGGACCTCTGAAGCATGCTCAAAGCCCAGCCCCTCCCCGGAATATGTCTGATCAAGACCGGTGACCGCACAGATCTGCCCGGCAGCCACCTCCTTCACCGTGGTATAGCCGGCTCCCGAATAGATCCGAAGCTGGTCGGCCTTGGCCTCCCAGTTCTCCGCCTTCTCATGCCTGATAACGCTCCCCGAAAGAAGCTGCTTGACCTTCAGGCAGCCTCCCGTTACCTTTAAATGCGTCAGTCTCGTTCCCTGGCTGTCACGGGAAATCTTGTATACCCGCGCACCGAACTCCTCCGGATACTCCCGGCATCTGGTATAACGGGAAAATCCTCCGAGAAAGGCCGTGATCCCGGTCATTTTAAGCGCCGATCCGAAATAACAGGGAAACACCTTCCGCTCGCTGATCATGGAAACAAGCTGCTCCTCCGTGACCTCTCCTGTGGCCAGATACGACTCCAGCACCGCCTCATCGCACATGGCCAGCGTTTCCTTTGTCTCTTCATTTTCCAGCCCCTGCCCGAAATCCACACACCGGTCATCCAGCTTCTGGCGCAGCTCCAGCAATAACCGTCTCCTGTCAGTCCCGCGCTGATCCATTTTATTGACAAACAGAAATACCGGGATCTCATAGCGGCGCAAAAGCTTCCATAAAGTCTCCACATGCCCCTGAACGCCATCCGCTCCGCTGATGACCAGAATCGCATAGTCCAGCACCTGCAGCGTCCGCTCCATCTCCGCTGAAAAATCAACATGGCCCGGTGTGTCCAGAAGCGTCACCTGTCTGTCCCCGATAACCGTCTCTGCCTGCTTGGAAAAAATCGTAATGCCCCGTGCCTTCTCCAGCGCATACGTATCCAGAAACGCATCGCCATGATCCACGCGTCCCGCTTTCCGGAGCTTCCCCGTCTCATATAAAATACTCTCCGCCAGCGTCGTTTTTCCCGCATCCACGTGGGCCAGAAGACCAACGCAGAGATGTTGATTTCGATATTCAGGCTGTTTCCCGCCCATAATGCACCTCATATTTTCTATATCGTTTTCTATATCATTTCCTATAATACAAAAGTACCTGTATTCTCCTATCATAACATAAGAGCAATACAGGTACAACGTGTTCCTCTTCAGAGCCATGCAGATTTCCAGAGAAAAGGCGAATCGTACTTGTACGAGTGAGCATTTTCGAATGAAAATCTATTTGGCGAGAAGCCACAGCAGGATGCAGCTACGCTGTATCCCGCTGGACATGGCTCTGAATCTCCTCTCAAAATTTCTGGTATGTACAAAAGCCGCGCTCCCACTTCCCATCTGATCCAGAGGCGACTTCCGATTGCGCCGAGTGGAGCAGATGGGGGGTGGGAGCGCGGCTCCGTCACCACAGAACTTTAATTTGTCCGATCCTCCACGCCCAGTCCGGTCAGCTTCTCGATCTTATTGCTGATCTGCTGAACTGTGTCAGACGGCGTATAAGAGGTATCATTGAACAATTCCTGATGGAGCTGAGTCACGTCCTCCGCCAGTCCCAGAGGAACCTTTACGGACGCAGAGCCAACCAACGCATCAAGCTGATGATACGGGAATGCAATCGTCTTCGCAATGGAATACTCACCCACATCAGGAGCCAGCGCAAGAATATCCGCCAGAGACATGTTCGTTGTCACCTCCGGGAATACGATGTTACAGATCTCCAGAACGCGGCCGATGCTCTGGGTCTTCAGCTTCTCCAGAATCATCCCGACAACCTCACGCTGTCTCTGGGCACGGCCGTCATCACCACCGTTGTTATGACGGATCCGGCAGTAAGCAACTGTCTGAATCCCGTCCAGGGTCTGAAGACCGGAATGCTTTATCTGAACAGAGCCCTTTCCAAGACCGGTGGCAATACTCTTTGTTTCCTGGACGGTATTGGTGATATATCCGTTGATCTCACCCATCATGCTCTCCGGCACATCAATGTCCAGGCCGCCAAGCTGATCGACCACCTGTGCAACCGCATACCAGTTGACTGTCACATACTCGGTAATGGAAAGATCCAGATTCTTATTTAACGCATTCAGCGCCCCCAGGTCACCGCCGGTATGATAAGCATTATTCGCCTTGGCATATTTCTCAGTATCACCGGTGCTGAGATCCGGTACATTCCAGTAGGTATCACGAAGAACCGAGGTCAATGTGATCTCCTTTGTTTCATTATTGATATTGGCGACCATGATCACATCGCTGTGGGTTCCGTTTTCATCTTTTCCGAAAATAGCAATGGTGCGGTAACCGGACATACTTTCAATGGTATTACTTGACAGCTCATTTACATGAACATCTTTCTTGCCAAACGATGCCTTCTGGATCAGATCCCACTTGGAGATCACGAACAGGGCTGCCAGTACGATAACCAGAAGAATTCCCTCAATGGCAAAGAGAATCTTTCTGCCCCTCCGCTTTCCTTTTTTCGCCTTCGGCTTATCCGCCCTTCCTCTGCTGCGGACCGGTTCTTCCGCCGGACGCTTCCGCTTTCTGGAGGACATATCCTCATAAGCATAGGAACTGCTGCTGTAGCGTCTGTCATAGGGATCTGCTCCCAGTGGACGTCTTGCTCCGGTCTGGGCGCCTCTCGTCTGAGCGTTTCTTGCAGCCTGAGGATTTCTCGTTCCCTGAACACTTCTGCTGCCCTGCATGCTCCTGCTGCCCTGCACGCTCCGGTTCCCCTGAGGAGCTCTTGTTCCCTGTGTGGTTCTCGTTCCCTGAACGCTTCTGCTGCCCTGCATGCTCCTGCTTCCGGACGTTCCTGCTGTTCTGGACGCAGTCCCTCTTGTGGTGCTGTAGGACTGGCTTCCGGCACGGCGGCTGCCTTCATAAGACTGGGCACAGCGCTTTGCATAAGAATCCGTATCTCCAGATGAAGCTCTCCGTCTCTGAGAGTTCATCTGGGCATCGGGGCGAACCCGTTTCCGCTGCTCTACCTCACGTCTGCGCTTCTCGTACTCGTAATCATACTCATCATCTCTGTATTTCATGGCCTGTTCCTTTCTTCTTTTCCGTCCATTTAATACGCATTTTTATTGACAAATCCCTTGAAGAATGTCAGGAAAATGATCTTGAAATCCAATCCAAGGCTCCAGTTTTCAATATAATAGAGATCATACTCGATCCGCTTCGTGATCGATGTATCGCCACGGTAGCCATTGACCTGCGCCCAGCCGGTAAGACCGGGACGCACCTGATGCTTGACCATGTAACGGGGAATCTCTTCCCTGAATTTCTCGACAAAATGAGGCCGCTCCGGCCTGGGGCCCACAAGGCTCATATCTCCCTTCAGGATATTCCAGAGCTGAGGAAGCTCATCAATGCTGGTCTTCCGGATAAACTTTCCGACAGGCGTAACACGCGGATCATTTTTTGTCGTCCACGCATTCTTCTCCTCTGACGGCTTCTGTACCGCCATGGACCGGAACTTATACATCTGGAACGGACGGTTATGAAGTCCCACACGCTCCTGGCTGAAGATCACCGGACCGGGTGAGGTCAGCTTGATCAGCAGTGCCACGACCAGCATGATCGGCGAAAACAGAAGCAGCGCAATGGTGGCTCCGAAAATATCCACCAGCCGTTTTGATGCCGCATTAAAGGAATCCGTCAGCGGCACATTCCGGATATTAATGACAGGAAGTCCCAAAAGATCTTCCGTATATGGCTTTGTTGGAATTACCTTATTATAATCAGGAACAAACTTCGTATGAACACCGGATTTTTCGCAGGCATTCACGATCTGCTCCAGCTTTTCATACTCTTTCAGTCCCAGAGTGATCACGATCTCATCCAGTCGGTTCATGGGAAGGATCTCTTCCAGGTTTGCAATAGGGCCAAGAACCCGAATTCCCTTATATTCTGTTCCCCGCGGTGCATGATCATCCAGAATTCCACGGATCAGGTATCCCCAGTCGGGATTTGCAAGCACCCGGTCAATATATCCCTGTGCCGCCCGGCTGTAACCGACTAACAGCACATGCTTCTGATTATATCCCTTTCGCCGGAACGACCGGAGCACACTCCGCAGTGTCAGCCGGAACGCCGCTTCAAATACAAAGTTAAAGCAGATGAACCAGAATACCAGCCAGCGGGAGAAATGGATCAGCCGATCCTTGGCCAGATACAGCACCATGGTAATGAGCAGCGCCCCCACCACGTTTGCCCGCAGTACATTAAAAAGCTCCAGCCGCCGTCCCATGACCCGCATGGGTTCATAGAGATGGAAAAACCAGTACAGGATCAGAAATCCCGGAACTACATAGAGCAGACCGAAGAAATAAACGCCCCTCGGAAGGCCGGCATTCCGCTTCATAAACCCGAATATCAGCCAATACGCAAGCAGATAGGATATAATTATGATTACCGCATCGATCACCACATGAAGACGGTTCAGATGCTTCTGATTATCTTTTACCAATAGAATTCACCCTTAAAATCGGCCGTCCTTCTCATGGAACCGCCGAAATCCTGCCTTTTTCCGACTTTATCGTTCTCTATCATATCGAATTTGATCCAAAAAGGCAACGAAAAAGCCACAGAACCTTTCTTAAATATTTCTTAACTTTCAGCTTTTCCAAGCTTTCTGTGTAAAAATTCATAGACATAACAGAAGGTTCCACCGATAAGACGTCCTTCAATACACAGGTAATGTCCCAGGTGCTTCACCGAAAATCGCACCTTTTTACAGTTCTTTCGTGTCCGCCAGCCCTCTTTCAGCCCCTCTTTATACTCTTCCCCGAAACCGTTCTTTTTAAAGAACCGCATTTTTACCAGCACACCGAGAAGCAATGTCGGAAAATTGATCACAAGCTGAAGAAGCGGCATATTTTTATAATTCAGATAGATACTGTTGCGCGCCGCCAGCTTAACCTTAAAGGAATTGTACTTTGAACCGCTGGTCCCGCTGCCCACATGCTCCACCTGAGCCTCCGGGCAGTACAGATTCTGCCATCCATAGATTCTTGCACGGTAGCCCACGTCCAGATCCTCCAGATAGGCAAAGTGCATTTCATCAAAACAGCCGATTTCCTCGAACACCGCTCTCCGGTAGATGGCGGCTCCCGCACAGGCCGAGAATACCCGCGCCGGCTTTGTATAACGCTTCACCGAATGAGCCACGCCCCGCTGGAAAGCCCAGCCCAGCACCGTGTACTGGTCTCCGGCATCATCGATCAGCGCCGGATGGTACATCTGGATCATCTTCGGGCTTGCCGAAAATGCCTCCGGATGCCGGTCCATCATCTCCACCAGTGCCTTCACATACCCCGGCCGCACCTTTGTATCATTATTCAGAAGGATCACATAGGGCGTCTTTGCCGCCCGGATTCCCTCGTTGACCGCCCGGCTGAACCCGTAGTTCTTCCCCAGCGCGATCACCGGAAGCTCCGGATAACACTCCGCCATATATTCCAAGCTCCCATCGGTGGAACCGTTATCCACCACAAGAACCTCAAACGGCTCCGCTCCGGTGCGCGCTTCTTCCCCGTCCTGGGCATACAGCGCCTCCATGCAGTCTTTCATAAACCGTTTTCCGTTATAATTGGGAATGATGATCGTCACCTTTGCCATTCCTGTTTCTCCTTCTGTGCCGTTTATTCCGTTTCCGCAGATTCCGTCGAATTTCAGCGTAAATTAGTATAGCGAAAAAATAATAGAAATGCAAGGCATTCCGTTTCTCTTAGCTCTCCTTTTCCAGATCCTTTAAGGAAAAATCCGAATGGAGCAGGGTCAGGTTGGGATTATAGAACGGATCTCCCGCCTCCAGCACCTTCGCCCACCGCCTCCGAAACCGGCTCACCTCTCCGTCAAATCTTAAAATTTTCTCCGGCGTATCCTCGACGCCTCTGGATTTGGACTCATAATGATGAAGCTGGGCAAACGGATCATAAACCACCAGCTTTCCAAGCTCCCGTACCTTTAAACAATAATCCACATCATTGAAGGCCACCGCAAGCTTCTCATCAAAGCCTCCGGCTGCCTCAAACACCGATTTCTTTGTCATCATGCAGGCCGCCGTCACAGCACTGTAATCCTGGGCACACATGGAACGGAGGAAATAGGTCTTTTCCCCCTTATGATACCCCACAAAGGCATGTCCCGCGATCCCGCCGTAGCCCACGATCACTCCGGCATGCTGGATCGTATCATCGCCATAGAATAACTGCGCGCCGACGATACCCACATCAGCTCTCTGGCAGTAACTTAACAGCTCTTCGATGCAGTCCTCATTGATCAGCTCCGTATCATTATTCAGAAACAGCAGGTACTCGCCCCTGGCCGACGGCACCGCAAAGTTATTGACCGCCGAGAAATTGAATCCCCTGCCTTTCCAGTAAAGAACATGGAGCGCTTCATACTGCTGTTCCAGTTCTTTGTAGCACTCGAAGGTCTCCGGTTCGGTGCTGTTATTTTCCACCACCAAAACCTCCATATTTTTATAGGAAGCTTTTTCAAACAGCGACCGGACGCACACACGCAGATCATCGGTATGATCCTTGTTGGGAATGATCACCGACACAAGAGGCTCTCCCTTTACGGGATACTTGAGCCGGTATGTGCCCAATACTTCATTCTGAAGTACCTCCACCTCTCCGATCCCCACACGCTCACAGTGGGCTTTGATGGCTTTTGCTCCTGCCTCAAAGGCATAGAGCTTCTTTGCCGGATCCTCCGCCGTGGAGCCTTCATTGACCCGCCAGTGGTACAGCACCTGGGGAATATGGCAGATCCCTGTCGCCTGCTCGGTACAGCGGAACATGAAATCATAATCCTGAGAGCCGTCAAATTCTTTTCGGAACATCCCTACCCGGTCCACCAGGCTCTTTTTGATCACCGACAGATGGGAAATATAGTTGACGCTCCGCAGCAGATCCGGGTTAAAATCCGGCTTGAAATGGGGATCAAAATAAAATTCTTTTCCCCGACGCTCACAGACCTTATCTTCATCGGAATAAAGCACCTCTGCGCTCCGTCCCGCCTCTGTCTCCTTGTTAATTCGCTCCGCGCAGGCAAACAACGCCTGTGCAGCCAGCGTATCATCGTGATCCAGAAGCACCAGATACTCGCCCTCCGCCATGGAAAGGGCCTCGTTGGTATTTCCGGCAATTCCGAAATTCTCCGAAAGCGCCTTGTAACGCACCCGCGGATCCTTCTTCTGATATTCCGATACGACCTGCTCCACCTGCTTCTGCGCCTCTGCATCGCCGCTTCCGTCCGCAAGGCACAGCTCCCAGTTTCCATATGTCTGTGCCTGTACAGACTTGATCATCTCCCGCAGATATTTTTCCGGTGTCCGGTAAAGGGGCACGATGACACTGAACTTCGGCATAACCGGAAAGGTTTTCTTCCGCTGTGCTTCCAGCTCTGTTTCTGATGGAATCACCTTCAGCCGCCATTCCTGATACGCCCGCCCGGAGCCTTCCAGCTTTCTCTTTACCCGCTTCCAGACGGTTTTCCAGCCATACTGCTTCCAGACAGAAATCACCTTCTGTGCCAGGTTCTTCTGATCTGCCCCCGGCTTCAGACGCTCCCGGATCTCTTTCCCGTCCGCCCGCAGCACCAGGTAATACGTCTCGCCCTCTTCATAGGGAAACGAAATACAGAAGCCAAGCTGGAGCTTGCTCTTTCCCTGGAACAGGTCCTTGTTGGCATCGTACCGCTCGGAATCCGTTCTGGTAAACGTTACCGCCTCACCCTTTTTATTCCGGATCTCAAGCTCCACCGGCACCTCCGGGCCGGAGCCCGCCGCCCAGCCCAGGACTGTGAATGTGGAATTTTGAAGTTTCATACTGTCGATATAATAATTCATGGGGAACCCTCATTTTCTCCGCTTTCATTTCATTCTATCCTGTTATTCTAGCACCAGAAGAAAGATTAGTAAACCGCAGAAACACTTTATTGCCTGCTGAATTTCTTCATGGTATAATGAACAGATAGCAGAAAATCACTTCTGCCGGTTTTGTTTTTATAAAAAACAGTTCAAAGCCGTATCTCATTTAGGGAATTACCTCTTTGAGCAGACAAGCATCCTAAGGAGATCTGACATGGAAAACACCCCTTTAGTTTCTGTACTTTTGACAACTTATAACCGCGAAAAATATCTTTCTTATTGTATTGAAAGCGTGCTGAATCAGACATATAAAAATCTGGAATTTATCATCATCGACGATGGCTCCACCGATTCCTCCATGGATCTGATCAGGCGTTATCATGATCCACGCATCAAAGCCTTTCATCTGAATGAAAATCATCATATCAGTTATGCGACTAACGTCGGTCTGAAAAAGGTTTCCGGCGACTATCTGGCATATATCGACAGTGATGATGTCTGGGAACTGACCAAGCTGGAAAAACAGCTCCGGCTTCTTCAATCTACACCTTCTGCTAAAGCATGTTTTACCTGGGTGAACATCATCGATGAAAACGGAACTGTCTGCAATCAGGACTACCCTAATCTGATCAAAATGTATCAGAGTCATACAGACAACCGTGAAAAATGGCTCCGCCACTTTTTCTTTGAGGGAAACCGGCTTCCGAAACCAGCGGCCCTCGTTGACATGGAGGCAGCCCGTACCGTCGGAGATCATACACTTGCACTGGTTCAGGCCCATGATTTCGACTGGTGGGTTCGTTTTACCTGCCAGTATTCCTTCCTGATCCTGGAAGAACCGTTACTTAACATCAGAAGATTTCAAGATCCAGCAGATAATGCTTCCGGCATCAGTCCGAAACAGGATACCCGTTTTTTGAACGAATACATGATGATCCGTTCAAAATTTCTGGACCGGCTGTCTCCGGAGGATTTTATCCATACCTTTCATGAGCTCTTCCGCAATCCGGCCGCTTCCACCCCGGAAGAACTGGAATGTGAAAAAGCATTTTTGCTTTTGAAATGCTGCTATAAAAATCCGGAAGACAATTATCCCATTCTGGGATTATACAGACTGGCTGAACTGCTTCAGAATCCGGATACCTGCAAGGTCCTGGAATCTGTATACCAGTTTACTCCGAAAACTTATTATGAACTGGATTTTCAGCCTTTATATTATTCTTATGACCTTTTTCATCTTTCCGAGTATCAAAAAAATCTCCTGAAGCTGAAAGATGAGAGTATCTCCTCCCAGCAAGCCTATATCAAAAATCTGGAAGAAGCTTCCCACGCCCAGCAGGCCTATATCAAAAATCTGGAGCAGGACCTCCATTCCCGCCAGCCCCATATCGACGTTCTTGCCGCTCAGATCCAGGATCTGAACGAGCGACTGGCTTCTTCTGATGCGCAGACCGCTTCACTGCGTACCGAACTCCAGGCTTCTAAACAGGAGGTGGAGTCCCTGAAAAACTCCACCTCCTGGAAGCTCACAAAACCGCTTCGGGCTCTGAAGCATAAAAAATAACTTTTTACGGAGAACAAACATGAAACGAGAACGCATCTTTTATCTGGATTTTGTCCGCGCCCTTGCGGTCTTTTTGATTTTTTTGACTCATTTTAATGCCCGCTATCTTTATTTCTACATGACGCCGGAGATGCCGCAGAACGCGATCCTGACCCTGAATCCGTTTAACATTTATATCGGCAATCTGGGAGTCGCCCTGTTTTTCATTATCTCCGGAGCCGCACTGTTCCATGTCTACAAAGAACGATGTGAAGTGAAAACGTTCTATCGGAAGCGTTTTCTCTCTCTGTATCCCATGTTCTGGATTGCTTACATCATCGCATTTTTGTTCATGTTTTTCGTATCCAGACAGATGCTGCGGCCGGAAACACCGAAGGTGAATTTTCTGCTTACTATTTTCGGTATGGACGGATATCTTACCGGTGTTGTTCCGACCTTCTATCTCCTCGGAGAATGGTTCCTGGGCTTCATCGTGATCCTTTACCTGGTCTTCCCCCTGATCCGGAAAGGATATCTTTCCCATCCGGTCGGTCTGTGCATCGTGGTCCTGATCCTGTATCTTCCGCTTGCCTGCCATGAATGGCTTCCCCAGTTTCCTTCCTCGAAGATCCTGTTCGTGCGGCTTCCGGAATTTCTGTTCGGAATGGTCTTCCTTGATAAGATCAAACGGGTAAAACCCTGGATGCTTGCTTCTGCAGTCATCATCCTGATCCTGAATACGGTATTAAAGCCGAATCTTCCGGAGAGTCTCCAGACTACTTATGTCGGAATTTCCTTTTTCCTGGTTCTGGTCTTTATCTCCAAGTATCTGAACCGCCAGCCGATCCGCGTGATCTGCGGCAGTGTCAGCAAGTATTCCTATGCGGTTTTTTTAACCCATCATTTTATCATCGACCAGATCTGCTCCCGCTTTCCTATGGAAAGCCTGACGCGGTCCGCCAGATATACGCTGTTCCTTCTGTGTCTGGCTGTAACCTCTCTTGCTTCCTGGCTGCTGTATCATCTTCACGCCAGCGTTATGAACTATTTGAAGCGCATGTTTGCAAAACCGACAGAATAAGAACAGCCAAAACTACTGTTCATTTCTTGGAAGAATCGACAAGCCGGCCGCAGGATTTCAAATTCCTGCGGCCGGCCTTAAGTTATAAATCAAAATTTCTTATCTCAAAATCACAGCATCTGAATAATAAACTCTTCCATCCAATTCAGCTGCGCCATACTGGGCATTCGGATTATGATAAGTCTCCTCAACAGCAATCACGATTGCATACGGCTTAAATACAAGGACAATCACGCCCGAATTTCCATATCCGTCATCATCGTATTCTGCATAAGCAATACCATCTTCATCCATCTCTGCTTCAATTTCCCATCCTTCAAGCTCTGTTTTGACAACAACCCTTCCGGTATGTCCGTAAAGCCCCGGTACGTCCCACACATACAACGTATCCATATTCGTTCCGGATTCATCAAGCAGATAATACCACTCATGTTCCTCATAGGAACTGTAACGGGTATAATTGATCAGGACGCCATTTTCATCAAATAAATATCCTACCCCATTGATCACTGTCTCTCCGGTTGCTCCCACATAAGTTTCCGGATCATAATACATAATCCATTCACCAAGCATACACCAGCCGCTCATGAGCGTTCCATCCGGCTGGAACCAGTATTTCTTTCCATTGATGACTTCGGTTCTGGACTTTAAGATCTCCACGCCGTTTTCATCAAACAGATATGCTTTTCCATCTACATGAGTGATTCCGGTAGCCGCCTGGTAAGTTTCCGGATCAAAATACATCTGCCAGTCTGCGAGTTTCAACCAGCCGGACTGGGCAATTCCCTCTCCATTCACATAATACTTCGCTCCAAAAATATTCGGAGTGGCATTTTTCATCAGCACGCCATTCTCATCAAACACATACGGCATTCCATCGATCCAGGTCAATCCGGCAGCACCCACATACGTTTCTGGATCGTAATACATGGTCCAGTCTCCAAGAATACACCAGCCGCTCATTAAACTTCCGTCTGGCTGGAACCAGTATTTCTTTCCGTTAATGACCTCGGTTCTGGACATCAAGATCTCCACACCGTTTTCATCAAACAGATACGCTTTTCCGTCCACATGGGTAATTCCGGTGGCCGCTTCATACGTGTCTTTGTCAAAATACATCTGCCAATTGGCAAGGCGGAGCCAGCCATACTGGGCAATTCCCTCTCCGTTTACATAATACTTCTTTCCGTTGATCACCGGTGTTGCATTCCGGATCAGTTCTCCGTCCTCCCCGTAAACATACGGCACACCGTCCTCGATCACCAGGCCGACCTTTTTTTCTTCAGCCGGTATGATCGGAGTCTCGTTTTCGTCTGCTCCATACACGACTGCCGGTACCGCAACCGCCGGGTCACCTTCCGCATGAACCGCCAGGCTTCCTGCCGACAGGACTGCTACGCAGAGTGCTGCATACAACAAGTTCTTCTTCATAGTACATCGCCCCTTTTATATAGTATAGTAATTTCTACTATAAAGCAGTCCGTCTAAGCTGTCAACGATTTTTCAGAATTTTTTCTTCTTTCTTCTGTTTTTCTATTTTCTTCAGTTTATTTTGTTCCTCCGCCTGTATTTTTCATTTTTTGAGGATTTCCCTTTCCCACTACTGAACGTTTTTGTTTCACAGGACGTACTTACCTGTAAATAAAAAAGAATCCTGTGATCAAGATTCTTTTTTATGATTCAATCCTTCCGGTGTGTTTCCCAGACTTCCCGGATCCAGTCTGATATTTTCACTCTCCTCCGGGATATAATCCAGAATCTGTCCCGCCAGATTTCCACAGTTCCCTCCGTAAAACGTAAATTTTCCGATCACGGAATCCTGTACTTTCAGTAATAATTCACTGCTCCGTCCTATCCCTGTATTGATCCTAGCGGCATCCTCCAGCCAGAACACATCGACCGAACAATTCTGGAGGACTACCTTCGCATTTCGGCTGCCTGGCAACGTTGAATTATGGATATAAAGTCCCTTTCTTGACTGGCTGCTGAATCGGCAGTTGTAGAATTCCAGTGTCGAATTCATTCTTCCCATTCCGATCCCACAGCCTGCATTCTCAACAGCCTGAAAACTACAATTCCGGAAAACCGTCTTACTTCCTTCTTTTATAAACGCCACCGGTCCTGCTTCATAATGATACGCATACGCATTTTTTCCAGATGTGGAAAACGTAAGATTTTCCCAGATATTACAGCCATAACCATTTACAGCGCCCGTCGGATACTCATCTGAACTGGTGATCTCAACGTTCCCTGCACCAACAAAACAAAGTCCTGACGTTTCTCCCAGGGTAATGCCCTCCTCATAAACTCCCTCCCAGATCAGGATCACGGAACAAAGATCATTTTCCGGACTGGAAATGATCTGAGGATGACGTTTTTCCACTTCTCCCACTGCATCTGAAATTGTCTGGTATTCTGCGCCGCGCTTTCCGACTGTGATAATATCACTGATCTGCTCCCACGATCCGTCTTTTTCCGAGTAATAGTAATACAATCGCAGAACTCCGTTTTCATCAAACAGAAAACGGCTCTCTCCAAATTTCACCAGACCGGAGGCCGCCTCATAAGTTTCCGGGTCGTAATACATGACCCAGTCTCCAAGACGGCACCAACCTGACATCAGACTTCCATCCGGCTGGAACCAGTATTTCTTTCCGTTGATCACTTCGGTCCTGGATTTCAGGATCTCCACACCATTTTCATCAAACAGATACGCTTTTCCGTTGATCGCGGTAATTCCAACCGATGCCTCATAGGTTTCCGGATCAAAATACATCTGCCAGTCTGCCAGCCGGAGCCACCCGGATCTGAGGTGCCCTTCCTGATTCACATAATACTTCTTTCCGTTGATCAGCGGTGTTGCATTTTTCAGGAGAACTCCGTTTTCATCAAAGGCATAACGGTTCCCTTCAATCGAAACGATTCCGCATGCGCCTTCATACGTTTCCGGATCAAAATACATCTGCCAGTCTCCAAGACGGCACCAGCCGCTCAGCAGACTTCCATCCGGCTGAAACCAGTATTTCTTTCCGTTAATGACTTCCGTCCTGGATTTCAGGATTTCCACGCCATTTTCATCAAACAGATAGGTTTTTCCGTTGATCTCAGTAATTCCGACAGACGCCTCATAGGTTTCCGGATCGAAGTACATCTGCCAGCCGGCCAGTCGGAGCCAGCCGGACTGAGCGATTCCCTCACCGTTTACATAATATTTTTTTCCATCAATGACTGGTGTTGCATTCCGGATCAGTTCTCCATCTTCCCCGTAAACATACCATACATCTCCGGTTATGACAATTCCATGGCAGGTTTCCTCTTGCTGAGCAGACAGCATGGCTTCCTGCACAATTACTTTTTCATTTTCCTGCTTTTCTTCTTCTTCTGTTTCCTGTGCGGTTTTTTCCCTGAAACTTATTTCCGGTACCGTTTCTGCATATGCCTTCAGATTTCCTGCCCCCAGAAGGCATAGACAGCATACTGTACACAATACTGTTTTTCTCATGCGATTGCCTCTTATCTCCATACTCTGAACTTTCCTCACTCCCCTGTTCTTATATATCCGACAGCTTTACAATGATCACCTGATCTGTTTTCTTTATACTTCCTGATGCCGGCCATCCCGGCATACTCTCTGCTTCCCGTTCCGCTGCTTCCATCTGATCCTGATTCGGATAAATGTAATCGATTCCCAGCGTTTCCAGATAATGCTGCATTACCCAGGTGCCGTGCGCTGTACTGAACGATACTTCAAAGAAAGAATAGCCTGTCATTTCCAGTTCTGATGTAGGAAAGCAGGACTTATTTCCATAAGATTGCCGGCTTCCTATAAATACGACCGGAAGTGTCGATGTATCGGCGTCAAGTTCTTCAATCCGGTTGGTGATCTTTGTTGCAAGCATATAATCTTCCTGTCTTTTTTCATACTCCGTATAGAACAGACGGGACGTCTGCTGTGCCTGATGCATACACTGTACAAAGATTCCAAAAATCAGTACCCCATACAAAGCCCGTTTTTTCTTTCCAAAATACTCCAGTACCAGGCAGGCTAAAAATGCAGTTACGAACGGAATATTCAATTCGGTCCGATATGTTGTTGCTCCACCGAGAACGATCACCATAAGAAACGGGCAGATAAATAAGAACAAAACAGCCAGAACATACAGCCAGTAATGATCCCTTTTTCTCATGAAAACTGTACGGATCACAAATAATACCATCAGGATCGGAAGCGCTTTTGTATAAAAAAGGCCCTCCCCTGTAAGAACTTTTTTCACATGTTTGATAATATCCAGCACACATGCTGAAAATCCCTGTTCTTTCCAGGCAATCTGACCGGTGATATAAGGCGTTGTTTCAATCTTTAATGCAAACATCAAGCCCTTATTTGCTAAGGTATATAACAGATATGCGCACAAAAACAATGCGATCACCTGTCCGATATAAATAAAATGCTCTTTCAAAGGAATTTTATCCTCTCTGCCTTCATACCAGAGAATATAGGACATTACAGCGACTGCAACATACAAAACAACCATCGCCTGATAAACTGCAAAAGACAGCATCAGGCACACTGCTGCCAGAACCAGCTTATACCACTGTTTCTTGTCAAGCCCGTCCAGATATAAAATCTGCGACACGACCAATATCGCCATGGCTACGGTAACCTCGTATGACTGAAGAAGAAACGCAGCCTGCTCTGCCGAGATCATGGACGTAAAAAACAGTGCTCCAAAGATCCAAAGCACGATTTTTTCCATGCTGCCGCTGATCAGGAAGAACAGATATCCGCAGAGAATACTCACGATCATCATACTGACTACCATCATGAACGAAGCAATGTAAATATTTATACTGTATGTTCCTAAAAGTTTCTTTAAAACAATCTCACCAAATCTTCCCATTTGCAGCCACGAATCATATAAGTTCTCCGGAACTGCCATAATGGCTTCTGTATCATGTGAGATAGACAGATTAAATACCTTGATCCCGTATGCCAGAAGCAGAAAAAAGCCCAGGAAAAGGATCTGATTTCTGTTTTTCCGGCAATACTCTTTCCATGTCTTTCTTCCTGCTTCAGCCTTCATATACCTATCCATACCGATTTCTTCCTTTTATTTCTTTACATAAACATAAAATGGGTGGTTTGATTTTTAGCCACCCATTTTACAGCCTTCAACTACTCAGTTTTTATAAGAACGGATCTGTCGGATCATAGTTCTGATTTCCGGGGATCGGTACAAGTACCGGCCGGTAGAACGGTCCCGGTGTACTGCTGTTATATACCTCCACCTGTGTTCCGATCGGGCATCTGGTATAGATCCAGTAAGCCTCCCCACAGAGGAGACGGATACAGCCCGCCGAACGGGTAACACCAAGTCCGTTGTATCCTTCTGTCAGAAGACTGTGATTATTTCCGCGCTGACTGTAGGTGATCGAATGGAACAGGAAGCCCTGTCCCGCCGTCAGTCTCGTTGCAAACTGCGCATACGTTCCGTTAAACATTCCCTGCCATCTGTATTTTGCAGGTGTATAGAACGTTCCAAGAGGCGTATCATCACCGGTAGAACACAGCATGGATTTTACCGGGATCACATAGCCGTTGGCGCCGTCTGACGCATAGATCGTAACGCAGTTGGCCTGCTTGTTGACCTTGATCTTATAATTTTTCTGAACCCCGATCAGACTGTCCACGTTCTGACAAAGTGTTCCGTTAGAATAGAAATAGAATTTCAATCCACCGACATAATGCCAGCCGGTAACTGCCTGTCCTTTGTTCAGATAATAACGCTCTCCGGATGTGCTGTTCGTATCGTACCAGCCGGTCATCGTTCCCCGGTTATATACCGGAACATCTGCGCCCGCCCATGTACCACTGTATTTTCCATTGGTATCATACGCATAAATACAGGTCTCATACTGTCCGATCTGATATCCATGTTCTTTCGGATAGATCCAGCAGCTTACCTGGTTTCCGTTCACGGTTCCGTACTTCCATACAATATCATCCTGGCCATTTGCCGACGTCCAGCTGGGAAATACAACACTTGCAATTCTATTGGGGCTTGCTACGGTGCAGGTTACCAGATAGCCATCTCCATTAACATACTGAACCCGGACATCAGAGATTGCCGGAGCGCCGTTCCATTCCCGAACTGCGGCAGTCGCCGCATCGGAGTTTGCGCCGTTATGCCATACACCGTCATAATATGCCGCATATACCTTATAATCGTACTGATGGGATGCATTTCCGGAAAGATCCAGGAACTCACTGGCGCTTGTCATTGCGATCCACTGATAATCATTTGTTCCATGCTCTGCACGCATGATTCCATAGCAACTTACTCCATGCAGCGCTCTCCAGCCTACATGGATCCCATAATACCAGTTCTTGTCCGGACTGGCTGTTACATCCTGTACTTTTCCGACTTCCGGCTGTCCGGAAACAGCTTCCGAAAAACCGCCGTACCCCCAGACTCCGTTGCTATAGCTCAAGGACTGGATCTTATACTGATACGATCTGTAACCGTTTAAACCGGTATCAATATATTCCGTCTGATTTGCTGTTCCAACCGGCTGCCAGTTCCCATTATCGTCCAGTCTCCATATCATATAGCCGATTGCATCAGTAACCGCATCCCAGCTAAGTCTGAGTACTGTGAGAGATTCTCCTTCTGCTACTACATTCACGGGTGCTTCCAGAATTCCCCCCTTAACCGGAGCAGAATCCTCACCGTTATACCATACACCGTTAATGCAGACAGCTGCGTAAACCTTATAATAATAAGACTTTCCTGATGTCAAGCCGGCATCTGTAAAGTGGTTGGACTGGGATGCTCCGATCCAGGTATAATCTCCGTCCGGGCTGTCTGAACGGAGGATTCCATAAATGCCGGCAGTTCCAGCCGGAGTCCAGCTGATCTTCACAGCCTGGTTACCGCTTCCTGCCGATGCGGAAAGATTTACTGGTGCCGCCGGAATCATCTGTTTTTCTGCCGCATCACTCATCGGTCCGTTTTCCCATTTACCATCTGCATATCGCATACTCTGTACCTTGTATACGGCAGTTTCGCCCATCTTGACCGAATCATCAAACAGATCACAGGCGCTGGTTACATTCAACCACTTCCAGGAACCATCCGCTTCAAGACGATAGATCACATAGGCTGTGGCATTTTTATCTCCATCCCACAGGATGGTCAGTCCCTTATCGTTCGTATTAGAAATCCGGACATTCTGAGGCGCATTCATCTTATAAGGATTCTCCACATACACCTCAACTGGTTCCGACTTTTCCCCATTTTCCCAGCCGTTTCCCATGTCTGCGGCAGCATAGATCTTATAATAATAGGTTTTCTCTGTTTCGCTCACAGAATCTGTATATTCATTTCCGGAAACAGCCGTGATCCACTGATAGCTCCCGTCCTTGTCTTCTGATCTCAGAATTCCGAAAACATCGGCAGCTCCTTCGGAACTCCAGGCGAGCTTTACCGAAGTTCCACTGACGGATGCCGTAACATTACTGATAACAGCCACAGACAGTTCTCCGGAGACCGGATCGCTGTAGCCTCCGCCAAGCCACTGATTATGTTCCGCATCATAATAAGCGCTCTGGATCTGATAGAAGTATGTTTTCCCCCATTCTGCCTGATCCTCATAGAACGGGTCATTCGTCGATCCGATCTGTGTCCAGTTTTTCTTTTCACCCTGATCTTCTGACCGGAACAGAATATAGGTAGATGCTCCCTTTACACTGTCCCATGTCAGCATCAGTTTTTTCCCATTTTCTGACTGTACCGAAATATTTTCCGGTTTCCCCAGGACTTCTTCATTCGCCTGGGTCTGGATTCCATACGGATCTTCCGCCGCATTTTCCGCTAACACGCCTATGCTCTGCACACAGACGCTGGCTGTAAGTACTGCTGCAAGCATTCCATACTTCCATCGTCTTTTTTTGCTCATTTTTCTACTCCTTTATATTTTTATGATCCATCATAACAGATATTGATATCAACATTTCCACGAATCCCGGAAACTGTCCCCCGGTCTGTATACTGCCACATTTTATGTACCCGGCCATACGTTGACTGTCCTAGGTTCGGATAAACAGGTACCTGCGACGGCCACTGTGCAACCCAGATAGGATACGCAGATTCCAGACGGCCAAGTTCCCAGCTGTTCACCAGGTGATACTTGCTTCCATACATAAGCGGTTCATAACCGGCCTCCCGGATCATGTCCATAAATGATACAGCATGATCGGTTCGCTGTGTTGCTGTCAGGCCTGCCTGATACATACGGCTTGACGAATCGCCATAGCCTTCACAGTCGTAAGCCACCGGATACGTGATGTTGTATCTGCTGATATAATTCAGTACCCACTGCGCTTCCTCCTGGGCTTCCTGCACATTCACTGCCGTTGAGAAAAAATAAACGCCCACATCCAGCCCTGCGTCCAGCGCCCCTCTCAGATTCTCCGCCGCGCGGACATCTTCGATCAGCGCACCGTCTGCATTTCTCCGGTATCCGATCCGGATCATGGCAAAGCTGACTTCCGTCTGTGCCACCGCATTCCAGTCGATGGCGCCGTTATGATACGATACGTCAATGCCGATCGACTGTGCGGTTCTGGGGATCTGGACCAGAAGCGGATCACTGCTTTCTCCATTATACCACATTCCATTGGAATTGATCGTACCATATATCTTATAATAATAAGTTTTTTCTGCGTGAGCCGTAATGTCTTCGTACATGGATCCATTCACAACGCCCAGCCACTGATAATCACCATTTTCCTGTTCCGAGCGGAGGATCCCGTACAATGCATTGGGATCCGAGGAATTCCAGGAAAGCTGTACGATTCCGTTAATCGTATTGATCGATGCAGAAACCTGTGTCACCTTTTGGATCTGTGTTGTTCCGCCAACATAGCTTCCGGTCCCGCCTAAAGCCCATCGTCCATCCACATAGACCATAGACTGGATCAGATACCGATATTCCGTTCCATAGATCAGTCCCTGATCGACATATTCTGTTCCAAATACCGTCCCACGTTGTATGAGGGAACCATTGGCAGCCTGATAGACCACATAAGCTGATGCTCCCGGAACCGCATTCCAGGTAAGTTTCAGCGCTGAGGAAGATTCTGCATATACCTGTACTCCATCCGGCCCCGGGCATACGCTTCCGCGTACAGCCTCCGAATGCGCGCCATTCTCCCATGTTCCACCGGTCATCCGTGCCGCATACACCTTATAATAATAAGTTTTCTGTGTATCAAGTCCGGCATCCGTATAGTCAGCCACTCCTGTCATACCAATCCACTGATACGTTCCATTTTCAGACTCGGCCCGCAGTACTCCATATACCTCTGCGCCGGCAACTGCATTCCATGTGAGTTTGACGGAATAATTTTCTCCTCCCGGTCTTGCCGCCAGCTTTTCCGGGATTCCCATCTCTACCATTCCTTTTGCGTAACCACTGAACCCGCCGATACCTCTTTTTCCGTCAACCATGCAGACAGACTGGATCACAAAATACCGGACATCGTCTGGCTTCAGGTTCTCGTACACATACTGGTTTTCCTGCACTTCTCCGACTTTTTCCAATGTCCCGTTTTCCTGCCGTGCCATGTATACTTCGTAATAGTCTGCCCCTGCAACTGCACTCCAGGATACTGCCAGGGCATCTCCCCTTCTGCTTGTCACCTGAACATTCTTCGGCGCTGCCAGGACACTTCCGGAGACAGCTGCTCCGGTTGTACCATTGTACCAGGTTCCGCCGTAAACTGCCGTCGCATATACTTTATAATAATACGTCTTTCCCGGCTGAAGATTTTCATCGGTAAAGCTGGTTCCGTTCACGGCTCCCAGCCATTCGTACGGTCCGCCTACCTTGTCTGACCGGAGCACGCCGTACATAGCGGCATGATCCATGGCATTCCAAGTGAGCTTGACGGCGCGGATGCCTTCTCCGTAACTGCTCTTAAGCCCGGATACGCTTCCAAATGTACGGACACCGATCACCGCGGCAGAAACATCTCCATTGCTCCAGACTCCATTCTGGCTGCGTGCCGCATATACTTTATAATAATAATCTTTTCCCGGACTTCCGCTTTCATCAGAATAGCTGGTTCCATAGGACGCTCCCAGCCATTCATACGTTCCATTTACCTTGTCTGCCCGGAGCACAGCATATACCCCGGCCCCACCAACTGCGGTCCAGTTCAGCTCCACACCGGCCGTATTCATCTGTACCTTCACCTGGGGAGCCTTCATAAAATAAGCTCCTGCTGCTGCCGATTCCTTTCCTCTTGTCCACGCGTTTCCATCATATTCAAGAGCAAATACTTTATAATAATAAGTCTTTCTGGTATTCAGATTCCGGTCTGTATAGGAATTCTCTCCGGTATTACTGATCCAGGTATATGTTCCGTTCTCCTTCTCAGAACGGAGGATTCCATATCCGTATGCCCCGGAAACTGCTGTCCAGCCCAGCGTTGCTGTCCCGGCCTTACTGTCCGCACTGACTGCCAGATCTCTGACCGTACCTACTGCTGTTTTCCCGGGTACGGCATCTGTACAATCGCTGTTGACCCATTCCGTCCCGGAGCCTGCCGCCGCATAGACTTTATAATAGTAAAACTTTCCTTCTGCACAGTTTGTATCAATATAGGAAGTCTGATTGGTTGCCACCAGCCACTGATAGGTACCGTCCCGTGACTCCGAACGGAGGATTCCATACATATCCGCACCGGATGCCGCATCCCAGGTCAGCTTCAGCGAAGTATCCGTCTCTGCCTCCACTTTCAGATTTTTCGGTGTCGCAACGGTGGAAAGCCTCAGGCTGTCTGATATATCTCCTTCGATCCACGTTCCGTTTTTATAGGCAAGCCCGTACACTTTATAATAATACGTCGTTCCTGCTTTAATATCGGAATCATCATAATAGAGCCTGTCGCTCCCTACAATGTCCATCAGCGTATAAGTGCCATACCGGCTTGTGGAACGAAGGACTCCATAAGCGTAAGCCTCCGGCACCGGATTCCACTGGAACCGCACGGTGCTGTTTCCCGTCTGCTTTACCGAAATCACAGGCGGAGCCTTTAACAGACTGCAATTATCGCAGCTGTCATCAATAGGCACAGCACAGTCATGGGTGTATGTCACCGAATACTGAGTTTTCAGGCGGTACAGCGTATATCCACCGTTCCAGTATTTTGTCTGCAGATATGCCAGTGTATACCTTCCTCCGGTTCCGTAACGGATCACCTGCGTCTGTGGCGGTGTCTGCTCCGCAATATCAATGTAGACAATGGTTCCATTGGCATTATATCCGATGTCAGATACAATCGCCGTATGGTTTCCCGGATAAACAAACGCATCTCCGATCTGAATGTTATAGATACTGGAAGAATCGATCTTATCTCCGTAAGTCGGAAGACTGCTGGTCGTCCGTCGTCCGGTCAGGTTCCATGCCCAGGAAACAAAGGCGCTGCAGTCTGATGAATAATACGGAGCCCGCGTAGTTGCATAATCAGAATAGTCCGTATACATCTTGCTCTGAATATCATTGACTGCCTTAATAAAGCCTGACAAAGACGTAGACCACGGAACAAACACGCCGTCAATGGGCTGTCCGTAAGGAAGTCCAGTGTAGGTCGTCCCTTTATGGAACACATAATCCGCATCCCAGCCGATGATGTCCTCCAGCGGTGTCCACTGGATCTCCGTCATCTGGCGGATCCGCTTTACCATATTTTTTTGCCGTTTTGACGCAGTCTCATACCCGGAGGTCACTTTCTGCGGTGCTGATGCCCTGGTTCGGGTCTGCGCATAAGTGCTGACTACGTCCGCATTGTCCGCCTCATACGTGCATCGTGCTTCTTCCGCAGTCTGCACGGCAATTCCGGACGTTTCCTCTGCTTCATAAATACGAATCTGTGCTTCGGGATCTTTTCCGTTTGCCAGATCCGATAAGGTGATCTGATAGGTGAAACCGTCCTGTGTCAGGATCAGCCGGTCTTTGTTTATGTAATAGCTGCTTACGTGCTCTTTCAGCAGCCGTCCATTATAATAAAGCGCTGCATCCGGCAGACGGCTTTCTTTTGTATAGAAATATCCGTCCTGAACCGGTATGAACGAGGTGATCTCCCCATCCGCATACCGTTCTTCCGTCTGGCTTTCCAGATCGTAGGCCGTAACTGCACCGTCTGTCAGAAAATACAGCTCCTGTTCCGATGACCGGTAAAGCTGGCTGATCTCTGTCTCAGACCGGTACAGATCCCGCTCTGCTCCGGAATCGAGATTTCTTTCCCGGATCACATAACTGCCGTCCTCTTCTGTAATGTAACTGAGAAGGGAGCCGTTCAGGTTCAGTCCTGCTGCCTCATCTTCGGTGATCTGAACAGCTTCTCCGTTCTGAGTGCAGAACACCCCCCCTGCTTCCGTATCTGCATAATATACCGTTCCCGCTTCCGCAGATACGATGGTTCCTCCGTTGACTGCGATCTCCGGCAGATTTCCCAGTGTTAAGGGAGCTTCTGCTCTCGCCTTCATACTGCCTCCCATCAGGAGCCCCAGAAACAATACCCCAAAGCCAACTGCTGTGATTCCTCTCTTTTTCCTCATGCCAGACCGTGTTTCACCTCCGTATGCTTAATCCTTTTTCTTTTCGTCTTCCTGAAAGTCAACCTTTGCGTAAACTGAGATACCGACTGGTCTCTGTTTTGAAGGAACCTCCCGGATAATGATCCAGGGATCTTCTCCACGAAACAGAATTCCGCCAGGAACTCCCTCTCCATTGGTAAAATATTTCTGAGCCTGGATCCGCTTCCTTTTCTCCGGGCCGTAAATATAAAACAGTTCCAGATCTTTCAGAATAAATCCACCATTCTCATTGGGATCCAGACGCACATTTATCGGAACGCCCTGCGTTTCCGGCCAGTAAAACTCTGCCCGGAGATTTTCCCGATCCCAGTTGGGAACTTCGATGGTATCCTTCTCGTTAAAGTCCTTTCCGTAGTCCAGATACAGCTTCGGTGCCAGGACTTTCTTTTCCATCTCTAACTTTCTCCGAAGATTGTTATAGGCATCGTTATAATATGCGCCGTTGAGACCGGCTTCTTTTAAGGTAATATTATAGCCGCGGAGCATATAAGTCAGATTTGTGATCTCCTGTGCTGCCACATTGTCACTGAACACCCAGGCCGGATAATAACCAGCTTCCTGAACTGCATAAGGATAAAACCGTTCAATGGTATGGGACAGGGTGCCATCATTGGCAGACGGCTCTTTGGGAAAATCCTCATACTTCCAGTTCACATCAAACAGCGGCTTTAACGCCTTGCTGCGGAACCAGAAAATCGTTCCAATCGGAGCAATAGGCTCTTTCTCTTTTTTAATGGAAACACCAAAGCCCAGTTTTTCCGCCAGTTCTTTCACATGGTCAAAATTCGTGGTCCACTCGTCTCCCAATAGTGAATAGTACCCGCCATGGTTAGGCGGTGCAGGGGAAAGCATACCAAGTCTCGGATTTTCCTCAAAAGTACGGATCACATTGTTTACAAGATCCCGGTTTTTCAGGACACTCTCGAAACATTTATAGGACCATCCCGCTCCCTGGGTCATGGGGCGAAGCTGTGTAACTTTCTTATCGTGGGCGAAACAGATGTACTCATACTTCGGAACTACCTCTCTTGCTCCGATAAGAAGCGCACTCACGTCACGTCCCCGGTTTTTGATCAGGATCACTTCCACCTTGTTGGGGAACGATGCAAACGCCTTTTCCACCAGTTTCTTTTTCTCTTCGCTGCCAACGGTGATATAAATATCTGCTTCCGGCGGCATGGACGCCGCATACTTTAGGCAGTCTGCGAGACAATCCTCATAATAAAAATGATAGATCAGCGCTGCGCCCTTTTTCTTTACTACCTCGCCCATATCTTCGGACTGAACAGAGGACAGCACATAATTCAGGTTTGCACACTGCTTGATATCTGCCTGATTATCGCAGCGGAGCACATTCTCCCAGATCATATCGGTATCATAGTCGGTTTCCGTTTTTAAGAATTCGATCAGCTTCGCTGTCGGCTCTCCGAATGTAGAGCAGATATAATCGTTCTGATTGTCGTGCATAAAGCTGCGGCGCTTGAAGAACGGACAGTGGGTCCGCTTTAACAGCTCTGTCGGCATCTTTAACAGCGGATATTCGCTGTACTGCTCCAGGCCGTCCCAGTGTGCATAAGCCTCCCACTTATAGCCCAGCTCTGCAAAATGATGGGTAAAATACGTCTCATGGTAAGCCACCGATTCCTTGTAATTGGTAATCGGCGGAAGAGTCTCCCAGTATTCCCGGTAATCCTTGCTCTTCAGAAGCGACTGGCGCGCCACAATAAAATGGGACTGTAAATGATCCCGGATATAACCGCACTCGATGATTCCATAAGGATCGAATCCGACTTTGTAGAAAATGTTTGTTCCCCAGAAATCCAGATCACGGCTGCCCATGCTGTCAAACATTTCCATAAGCGGATAGACCGGTCCCATGATCGTGTGGTTCATAAGAACAAGTTCATCGTAATTTCCCAGGTTTTCCCAGCCGATGTGCTCCAGCGCATATTTATATGCTGCTACATCAAGTCCCTTGTTCTCTCTTTCCCAGACTTTGTCTGCTACCTTTGCCACCTTTTCTCTGCTGTCATCGGTAAGAGTTCCGTTTACAACAAAAAACAGGTCCTTACAGCACTGCTTCAAATGCTCCAGCATATAGATCACATAGCGGTCAACAACACCCTGTCTGTCATAAAAGAAATAAACGATTCCTCTGTTGGTACTTCCCTTTTTCAGCTTCATGCAGTTCTTATCCTTTCCCTGAACTTATCCCATGATTTTTTTAATCTTTTCCGCATTTCCCCATACACCGGGAGAATCATACGGTCTGTCCGGAAATGCACCGTACTGCGGACGGATCTTATACTGATGGGTCTCGATATATTCCTCAACTTTATCAGCCAGAGATACCGGAACACCGCTGCAGCAGTTGATCACACCATTTACCTCATCCTGATTTACAACATGTGCAATCTGATCTGCCAGCTCGTCCACCTGGATGAAATCATACTTGTTTTTCCCACTGGTAAACGGGAACGTCTCTTTTCCTTCCGCTTCCATCTGGGCGATCTTTGTAAAGATAGAATGGCTCTTGATGTCATCACCTAAAATATAATATGCACGGATCCAGTAGCATACCGCGTCATATTCCTTCGCAAGCTGAAGGGTTAACTGGCGGAGCGTATTTTTTGCTACGCCATATAAAGAACCGGGATTCGCCGGAGTGTTTTCATCGATGGCGCCCTCCCAGTAACCGATCTCGTGCATGGTTCCCATTACCGCAATATGCTTTAAACCGCCTGCAAGAAGATTTTTGATAAACGTATAATGGGCCGGCAGATCCAGTACATGCGAATCCGCATTGTGCACAAACCCGTTTCTCCATGCCATATGTATTACGACATCGGGAGAGCCAAGCTGTTCATAAATATTTTCATCACCGGAAAAAATCGGAACTGAGATCTTCTCTGCCCGATCATCAATGCTGTCCAGCACCAGGTCATCTGCGATCACCCGGTTTCCCATATCGAGAAGCGCCTTTACCACATGGCGTCCGATATAGCCGTTTGCACCTGTTACCAATACCGTTCTTTTCTCCATTTTTCCACCTCTTCGTTCATTCATTGAGATTGACTGAGTCTCCTGCTTTTTATCGTCCGTCAGGCCCGGAAATATCGTATGCGTCACATACCTCATTCACCGGCCCAAACATTTTTACATGTCCGCCCTCCAGCCATACCACCCGGTCACACATTTCCCGGATCTGCCAGAGGTTATGAGATACAAAGAGTACCGTAGTTCCTCCGCTCATCAGCTCCATCATGCGCTTGCGGCTTTTTTGCTGGAAGTTTTCATCTCCCACTGCCAGGATCTCATCAACAATCAGGATCTCCGGCTCCACCACCGTTGCGATGGAAAAAGCCAGACGCATGAGCATACCGGAAGAATAATTCCGGATCGGGCTGTAAATGAAATCTCCCAGCTCCGAAAACTCCAGGATCTCGTCATACTTGCTCTCCAGAAACTCTTTGGAATATCCGAGGATTGCCCCGTTCAGGAAAATATTTTCCTTTCCGCTGAGATCCATATCGAAACCAGATCCAAGCTCCAGCATGGGAACGATATTTCCATACCGTTCCACATTCCCCGTGGTGGGCTTCATGATCCCGGAAATGATCTTTAAGATCGTACTTTTTCCGGCTCCGTTCCGGCCGATGATCCCGACGACCTCGCCCTTGTTTACTTCAAAGTTAATGTCACGCAGCGCCCAGAATTCCTTAAACTTCAGTTTCCGCTTCAGAAACGCCGTCACAAACTCTTTAATACTGGATATTTTATCGTTTGCCATGAGAAACCGCATGGAAACGTCGTTTACTTTTATCATCACCATTGTTCACACCTCGTTAAATATGCAGGATAAACTGATCCTGTGCTTTTCGGAATACAGCTCCGCCGATGAGAAGCGCCAGAAGCGCAAACAGCACGCAGGATACATACATAGCAGGTGCCGGTGAAACTCCATCAATTATGATCGTCCGGAAGAACGTGATATAATAATAGAGTGGGTTGATCTTCTGGAAAGAATACAGGAAAGTTCCTTCCAGAATCGAAATATCATAAATAATTGGTGTCGCATACATCCAGAGCATGGTAAATACTCCCCAGAGGAACTGCATATCCCGGAAAAATACCATCGCCGTTGACAGAAAAAACGATACCCCGACGACAAATACCAGGAAACAGATTATACCAAAGGGAATCATCAGATATGCCCAGTGGATTCCCCTGCCGGTCAGCCAGGCCACCAAAAACAGCGGGATCAGCGAAAACAGCAGGTTGATCGAGGTTGACAGCACCTTGGATATTGGATAAATATATTTCGGTACATACACCTTCGTGATCAGCGACGCATTTCCGGTAATTGCATTCATAGCCTGGGTTGTTGCTTCACTAAAGAAATTAAACATTACCACACCGGTAAGCAAATAAACCGGATAGGCCGGGATCTGAAACCGGAAGATTCTGGAAAATACCATATACTGAACCGACATAGTCAGCAGCGGATTTAAAAAGCTCCAGAACACACCGAGGACAGACCTCTTATATTTTGTTTTAAAATCTCTTGACACAAGCTGCTGAATCAGAAACTCATACCGTTCCAGCATAAGCTCCGCTTTCACAAAGAATGTGATCCGGCCTTTTTTCTCCTGCATAAGATTCCAGCCGCAGAACACTGCGAGGATCGCGAAGCCCGCCGCCAGGATCACATAATACCAGGCTGTGTTATCGGAATCCGTAAACTGGCCAATCCGGATACAAAGCACCTGGCCCGGTCTTACTTCTCCGTTTACAAGAAGCTCCTGCGTATCGTCCTGTGTCGCCTCGGTCGTCATGGTAACAGCGCTGCTGTCCTCGCTTCCCTCAAACACAAAACGGATCCCCAGCTTTCCCTGTAATTTACTGGTATCAATCTTGTTCTGAAACTCAAAATTCTGCCAGGCGCCGTTTCCCAGCTCCTTTGCCGTGATCTCCTTTGTACCCAGAACCTCGTCATTTCCCGTGTCGACTGCCTCCATACGGACTGTTCCTTTATTTTCCCGTCCGTATGTCAGGAAATATGCTTCCACCCGGCTCACATATCGCAGTTCCTGATCCAGGACCTGCATGACGCTCATTCCGTCCGTCAGTTCGCCGAGATCCTTTTCCGTTGTTTCTCCGACGGCAGTCGTTTCCTCCGGCGTATACCGGATATAGTCCTGTGCAAGCACCACAAATAAAACAGCAAGCAGCACGTACAGTCCGAGAATGGCTCCGCAGGTTTTCTTTAAACTATGCTTTTTACTCATTGATCTACCTTTACCACCTTAAATCCTTAAAACTTAAAGGTTTCCTTTAAGCCCTTCCACTTCTGATCCTTTTCGGAAATGATCAGTTCCATTCCCTCTTCGATAGGCCATTCCACACCGATGTCAGGATCATTCCATGCTACACCGCCCTCATCACCGGGATGATAGAAGTCCGTGCACTTGTAGGCAAACTCAGCCTCATCGCTCAGCACCAGGAATCCATGTGCAAATCCGGGAGAAATATAGAACTGCTTCTTATTCTCTGCGGACAGCTCCACACCAAACCACTTTCCGTATGTCTCGGAATCTGCTCTCAGATCCACAGCCACGTCAAATACGGTTCCTCTCACAGCGCGGACCAGCTTGCCCTGGGGGAACTGCTTCTGGAAATGAAGGCCTCGCAGCACGCCCTTCTTGGACATGGACTGGTTATCCTGTACAAAGACCATATCAAGTCCGGCTTCCTTGAAATCATTGAGATTGTAAGTTTCCATGAAATAGCCGCGTTCATCAGGGAACACCGTCGGCTCGATCACATAAAGTCCCTTAATTCCACAGGTCGTTACTTTTATTTTTCCCATAATTTTAATTTCCTTTCTGGTTTTCGTTTTTATTTTTAGGCAATATTGCTTTAATTATAGCATTGATTCCGTTCTTTATCAACCCAGGCATTTTTCCCTTACCGTCTTCTCTGACGACAGATCACAGCTTTAATTCCATCAGACAGTTTTTCCCATAATAAGGATCACCCTTGGTCAGTTCTTCTCCCCACTTGTGTTCCATATAATGAACCTCTCCGACAAACCGTGCCTGTTTCTCCGGCGTATCCTCCGCGCCACGGCTTTTGGATTCATAATGATTCAGCACAACCCATGGCTCATACATGATCCGATATCCGGCCTTCCGTACCTTCAGGCAAAAATCCACATCATTGAATGCCACCGCAATATCTTCTTCCAGCCTGCCGACTTCTTCATATACCGACCTGCTCACCATCAGGCAGGCCGCTGTCACACCGCCGACCGTCTGCTGAAGCTGTGCACGTCCGTTGCAGCCCATATAATTTCCAGGATACGTAGAAAACACATGACCGGCCACTCCGCCAAGCCCGATTACCACACCGGCATGCTGGATCGAGCGGTCCGGATACAGAAGCTTTGCGCCGACAATGCCAACGCCCGGCTGCTGGACATCTGCCAGAAGCAGTTCCAGCCAGTCTCCCTTTCGGATCTCCGTATCATTATTTAAAAGCACCAGATACTCTCCGTCGCTGTTCTGCTCCGCAAAATTATTGATAGCAGAATAATTGAATTTATCCTTCCAGGTCAGTACTTTGACCCGCTTATTCTGTTCCAGTTCCTTATAATACTCAAAGATTTCCTTTGTGGTACTGTTATTTTCCACAATGACGATCTCATAATTCGGATAAATCGTCTTTTCCAGGATCGAATCCACACACTTTTTCAGACTTTCTTTCTCATCCTTATTGGGAATCAGGATCGATACCTTACTTTTTTTCTGCACCTCATAGCGAACCCGGTAAAATCCATAATAGCCCGGGAACATGCTGACCTCGCCTTTCAGGCCCAGCCGCTTTAAATGCGCTTCAATAGCATGTTTTCCGGCCTCAAAGCAGTACAGCTTGCTCTCCGGATCAGCCGCTGTGGAATTCTGGTGCATTCTCCAGTGGTAAAGCACCTTGGGAATATGATACGTTTCCTTTGCCCGTTCCGTACACCGCAGGATAAAATCATAATCCTGGGAACCGTCAAACTCGGAATTGAACCAGCCGACCGTATCCACCAGACTCTTTTTCGCTGTGAACAGATGACAGATATAGTTGTTGGAGCGGAGCAGATCCGGATTAAAATCCGATTTAAAATGTGGCTCAAAGTAGGTTTTCAGATCCATGGAAACCTTATCTTCATCGGAATAAATTGCCTCAGCATCAGGATGTTCATTTATGGCTTTTACTACTTCATACAACGCATCCGGTGTCAGGATATCATCGTGATCCAGAAGTGCGATCCATTCTCCGGTGGCCAGTGTCATAGCCTCATTTGTATTTCCGGCGATTCCTTTATTTTCTGTCAGCCTTTTATAACGGATTCTGGCATCACGCTCCATATATTTCTTTACGATCCGTTCCACGATCTGATCATCAGTCCCGCCGTCCGCCAGACATAATTCCCAGTTTTTGTAGGACTGATCCTGTAACGAACCGATCATCTGCTTTAAAAACGCCTTTGGCGTATGATAAACCGGAACGATCACGCTGATCTTCGGTGCATAGGCAAAGGTCTCACTGCGCTGTTTTTCCAGCTCTTCTGCTGTCACCGCATGGTCGCGGAACCAGCGGTCATACTTATATTCCTGCACCGTATAACGGTCACGCCACTCCTTTGACAGTGCCCCCGGCCCCTTCTTTACCAGCACACTGGTATCATGGCGCAGCACACTGGGACGAAGTTCTTTTGCCAGGATTTTCAAGGCATGATACCTCTTTTTTCCCTTCTTTTCTGCCCGTGCAAACTCCCGCTGGGAAATATGGATCGTTCTGGTTTCGGTACCGTCCGAAATATCCAGATCATAATACGCGCTCTGCGGATTTTCCACTTTCAGTCGGAATCCTGCCGCATCTTCTTCCTTCATGTCCAGATCCGGAAACAGAAGCCCCAGCTCCGGCCGGAGCATTCTGCGCTCCTTAACGGGAACTGATCTTCCCCGATCGTCAGTCAGCTTATAGGATAATTTCTCTCCATGGACACTAACCGCCCAGCCCTGGATCACTGCCTGTTTTTCTGTCTTTCCTGCCTGTTCGATCTCATACAGCACCGGTGCATTTCCGCTCATCTCTTCCAGACTTCTGAGCTTCCAGGAAGCGATCTTTTTCGTCTCCCCGTTTTTCACTGCTGACAGGATCAGCTTTCTTTCGGTTTCTTCCGGTAAAAGCTCGATAGCCAGGTAATAGCCGAACAGCGCTTTTTCCGAGACTGAGCCTTTTCCGGCAATGGCCTTCGCCACGTCCGGACGGACAACCCGTTCTTCCGCCAGAAACGAAAGCTTTCTTTTTTCGGTTCCGATTGAAAGCGTATAATCTCCGGCACCGTCCACGGCACACCAGCCGCAGATATACACACGAAGTTTTTCCTTATTTTTACAGCTTCGAAGTCCGTCAATATGACACTGAATACGTCCCATTTTTCTCTCCATTTTTTAACTAACGGGTTCCATTTTCTTGCTCTGCTTTACCGCAGATAGTTTTGTTTCTGTTTTCATTTCTTACCATATCAAAAGCCTTTACCAGTTTCTTCCGATGATCAGCTGACTCCAGATCATGGCATAGATCAGGAATCCCGAAATACTCATCACCAGCAGATTCTTCGTCTGCTCGGTAACCTGAAGCTTTACCCATCTGCAGCCGCAGACCAGGAACAGCGGAAGCAGCACCGGAAGGAAATATCTTCCCTGAACGCCCTGGATCCAGGTGCTTCCCGGAACGGTAAATGTCAGGTAAAACGCAGTCCAGATCAGGGCAACGGTGAATACCACGATCACCAGAAGCCCCAGCTTCTGCCATTTTGAAAACGTCTTTGATCTCATGGACTGATCCTCTGTCAGCATCACGCCGCAGGTATAAAGGAGTGTGACACTTCCGAAGCCGGCAAGTCCCAGATGCCCCATGGAAAGGAAGATCCCGTCTCCCATTAAGTAAGACGGCAGACTCTTCCAGATATTCATCAGCAGAATCTCTGTATACGTCAGCGGCCGGAATAAAACATTCTTCATCTGTGTACCGACGCTCACCGCGCCGCCTCTGGTATCTCCGTAGCTGGACGGTGATAACAGGCTCGGCAGCACAAAGCTTGACATTAAAAACAGGAACAGCAGCACAAAGCCCGCCCGCATGATCCACATTTCTTTTTTATTCCGGTAACGGGAAGCCGGGATCAGAAGCCCGGTCAGCGCTAACGGCGCATATACGGCTTTCGGAAGGATCCCCCAGGCAAAACAGAATAACGCCGCCAGATAAGGCTTCCAGGAAACGGTCCGTTCCGAATCCAGGATCTCCCGCAGCACCAGCGCAAATCCCACCATGGAAAAGGCAAATACCGACGGATCATAGGAATAGCAGGCTGCCAGAAACATTGGCGTCGGCATCAGGGCCACAGCCATCAAGATCCGCTTTCCAACCGGCAAAAGCCGGATTGCCAGCGCCATCAGGAAACAGTAGACCAGAAGATTTCCCAGCCGCCCGAACTGATACAGCATCGTAAACGGCATATGGAATATCCGTCCCACTTTTAAGAATATCGCAGAACCGAAATATCCCGGCGTATAGATCCCACAATGGCTTCCCACCGCCACCTCTGTCCCCTCGTTATATTTGCATGTTTCCAAAAAGAATTCATTGACCTCTTCCTTTTCCTCCATGGAATCCGGAAGATTTAAGGGCCAGGTGTCCAGCCCGCAGACAAACAGGTCTCGAACCTCCGGAGTCACCTGCTGTCCTCCGGGATAGAGCGAAAGCTGGTAGCTTCTCATAAAGTGCGTTTCCTCATCCCAGCCGACCTTAGTCGCAGGAAGACAGGCAATCATAAACACGCCTGCCGTCAGGCTCACGGCCAGGAACGCCCATTCCAGCTTCTGTCCAAACTTCTTTCGGAACACAATGCCGCATACGATCAGACAGCCCGCCAGGAACACAAACAATATCCGGAACAGATTGACCTGAGTCTGATTTTTTACGAAAATTCCGGTGATCACTGCCTCATAAGGATCTCCTGCCTCATAGCCCACACCACTCTGATCCAGCAGACCCTGCTCCGTATGAAGCTCGATCCAGTCAATTTTCTTTCCCAGATTGATCACAGACCGGCTGATCACCGCACTGTTTTTATCATAAAACTGTTTTATTTCCGCCTGACCGTAAGCATTTTGGTACTGAACCGTCACCAGCACATTGAAGATGCTTTCATGGTCATAGGTATAACAGAGCTTTTCCACGTAGCTTCCGCCAAATTCCAGGCGGAGCGTTCCGCCCGTTTCCCCAAGACGATAGCCTTCTTCCGTTTTCTCAAAGCCCTGTGCCGTAATCATTTCCTCTTCGATGGCATGGATGCCCCGCTCCGAGGACGGAAGTCCGAGCACTCCCCGGTTGCAATACAGCTCCAGTGCCACTGCGGCAAGGACTGTAGCAATCAGTCCAAGCACCAGCTTCTGCCAGGTTTTCAGCGCTTTGCGATTTTTCTTTTTTTCCATATTATTCTCCCGCCCCGGACCTCTATCGTTTTTTCTTCGCATTGACCTTCAGATAAATCTGGATCAGTTCATTTCTTGCATGGCGGATCAGCATGCTGACCCCCAGCTCAAACCGGTTTAAATGTACAATGCCAAGGGCATTATGCTTTTTCAAAAGCATGCGATGCTCGTTATTATAGGTTTTCCGGTCATCATTGATGAGATTTCCGGTATTGGAATCGTTCCGGACACGGAATCCGTTCAGTTCCTCATGGATCACGAAAATTTTTCCAAGGCAGGCCATACGGATCCACATATCAAAATCCAGGATAAACGGGAACTTCGGATCAAAGCCGCCTGCTTTTTCATAGGAGCTCCGCGGAAACAGCGTATTGCAGGGTGCTCCGAAAAAGCTCTTGAAGATCAGTGCCCGCTTTGCCACCTTTTTCCCATCCAGCAGTCCACTCTTTGGATAGCGCTTAAAACAGCCTGTCCGCTTTCCATTCTCATCGATCAGGGCCGTATCGCTCATGACCAGCGTGACCTCCGGATGGGCCAGAAGCGCCCCAAGCTCCTTCTCGATGCTGTCCTTATAAAGCACATCATCGGCACAGATCAGCTTGATATAATCACCCCTTGCCTCCGCCAGACACTTGTTCCAGTTTCCGGTCATACCCAGGTTTTTCTCATTCTTCACCAGCCGTACCCGCGGATCCTTCACTGACTCTACGATTTCCACAGTATTGTCCTTCGACTGGTCATCGATCACGACCAGTTCAATGTTTTTATAATTCTGTTCCAGCACGGACTCCATGGTTCGTTTAATATAAACGCTGCTGTTGTACGCCGGAATACAGACGCTTACCAAAGGTTCCATCTTACTTTTCCTCTTTTTTTGTTTCGCAGTCATGAATCTCTTTCTGCAGTTCATTATCGTCCAGCGCGATCCGCTGAACCAGTTCCTTTACCTTGGTCTCCAGCTGAGAGATCCGCAGAGACATGGCAAAATTTTTGATCAGAAGCAGGAAGATCATCAGCATAAAAATAAAGTTTGCCGTGGACATGGTTCCCACCAGATCGGAGAGCCAGTCTGCCGCCCCCGGAAAGATGCTGAACACCACCAGAAGAAGGGCAAACAGCACCCAGAACATGGAATCCTCGATTTTCACCTTTGCCTGGCGGATCTTCTTCATCATCACGAAGAATACCAGAAGCGATACGATGATCAGTACCACACGAAGCACAGTTGTCATTGTTTCTCTCCTCCGTTCTTCTTCCGATATTTATTCTCCCGTTTCCGGAAATTCTGAATAATTAAAATTGAAAAAAGCATCTTAGTCATATATTTTACTGCATTGACCGGATTCAGATAGCTGACACCAGCGATCCGCTCATCCATCTTTACCTGCACCTCTGCCACCTTTGCGCCCTGACGCAGCAGATAAGATACCGTGTCCGGCTCCGGCCCGTAGTTCAGGCTGAGAGCAAACTCCTCGATCATTTTCCGCTGGAACATCCGCATACCGGATGTGGGATCCTTCACTCTTACGCCGGTGGTCAGACGGATCGCCCCGGAGATCAGATTGCTGCCCAGCATCCGCATGGTCTTCGGCTTTTTCTCTGTGACAAACCTGGAGCCGATCACAATGTCATAACCCTCTGCCATTTTTTCCTTCATGGTCTGGATAAACTCCGGCCGGTGCTGGCCATCTCCGTCAAACTGGACTGCATATTCATAGCCGTTTCTCCAGGCATATTTCAATCCCGCCTGAAAGCCACCGGCCAGTCCCAGATTTACCGGAAGATCCAAAAGGTTATACCCCTTCTCCCGGCAGATCTGAGCCGTCCGGTCCTTCGATCCGTCATTAACGACTACATAGTCAAACTCCGGATAATTCCGGATCAGGTTATCTACCACCCGTTCAATGTTTTCCTCTTCATTGTAGGCAGGTATTACGATCAGCAGATCTGACATCATCGGTTCCCCCAATTTTCTTAATCTTCTTTTTTATCAGTCGTTCTTTCACTGATGATATATCTCGGACGTTCCTTCACTTCCATATAAATCTTCCCGACGTATTCTCCAAGCACTCCAAGTGCCAGCATCTGCAGGCCACAGATGAAGCAGATAATACTGATAATACTTGCCCATCCGGCTACCGTCTTGCCGATTGCCCATGCAACGATCGACCAGATGATCCCGGCAAAGCTCAGCAATGATACAAAAATACCGACCCCGGCAATCATATGAAGCGGCTTCACGCTGAGGCTTGTGATCCCATCAAAAGCCAGCTTCAGCATCTTTGATAAAGGATAATGACTTTCTCCGGCGATTCTTTCATTTCTATCATAATAAACAGAAGTGCTCCTGAATCCCACCAAAGGTACCATTCCGCGAAGGAACAGATTGACTTCTTTAAAATTCGCGAACTCCTGAAGTACCCTGCTGCTCATCAGACGATAATCCGCATGATTATAAACAGTCTCTGCGCCCATCCAGTTTAACAGCTTGTAAAACATCTGCGCCGTACTGCGCTTAAAGAATGTATCCGTCGTCCGTTTCGCTCTCACGCCATAAACGATCTCCGCTCCGTTCTGGTATTCATCTACCATCTTCTCCATTGCACGGATGTCATCCTGCCCGTCGCAGTCAATGGATATGGTAATATCACACTGATCCTTTGCCTCCATCAACCCCGCCAGCACGGCGTTCTGATGACCGCGGTTTCTGCTCTGGCTGATTCCGATAAAATGTTCATCCTTCTCCGCCAGATCGCAGATGATCTCCCATGTAGAATCCTTACTCCCATCATTCACAAACATGATCCTGCTGTCATTGGAAATTTTTCCTGCGTCCCGCAATGTATGAAGTTCCTCAAGAAACATCGGGGCTGTCAGCGGCAATACCTTTTCTTCGTTATAACAGGGAATGACCATATACAAAACAGGCTCTTTTATCATCTTTTTCTCTCCTTTTGGCTCAAATCCTCTTTCGTCCCCCAATACGTTTTATTCAAACTGCATTTTACCACCAGGCCCTTCGGCAGGCGCTTATACTTTTTCCCCATGAGATAGCCCAGATATTTGCATCCGCTGATCCAGACAAGCCCCGGGATCAGATACCATTTTCCCTCTTTCCAGAGATAGCTCATGGTCTGCTTTACCAGACGGATCCCCTCACCTTCGGATCGAAGCCCCGAAAAAACATCCGGATTTTCCACCTGCGAAACAGCCAGGTCAAAATTTCTGTGGAACTGCTCCCTGCCGGACAGGTTATGGGAATGGATCACACGGGCATCCGATACATAAGCGATGGCATAGCCTGCCTTTACGCCATGACCGGCAAAGATCATATCCTCATTGAAGATCGTATGCTCCGGAAAACCGCCCTGCTTCAGAACCAGCTCCCGTTTATAGGCCGCGCAGACATTGGAAGCAAAAAAGGTCTTGATCCCCAGCTGCGGAAGATCCTCCGCCGTTTTCACCCTGCTTTCTGCCGGATAATTAAAGCTTCTGGTGTACCGCTCCACCACCCGGCAATCCTTTGCAGGCATCTGGCGTCCGTAGGCTGTCATGATCTCATGTCCGTCATAAACGCCATGCTCCGCGCCGCAGAACGGCTCCTCAAAGGGACGGATCAGTGCCTCGATCATGTGATCATCCTCCGGAACAGCATCCTGAGTCATAAACAGCACCAGCTCCGCGGTACAGAATGACAATCCGGCGTTTCTTGTGCCGCCGTGGTCAAACTCTGTCTTTGCAACCCAGTGAAGCTCTACAGGGATCACGCTCTCCTTTGCCAGCCGTACAGCCGGTGATTCCTCGGGGCGCCCATCGGCCGTGGTGATCATCAATACAATTTTTTCCGGCTTTACATGCTGCCTGTTCAGCATACGGAGAAGCTGTTCAAGCCTCCCGTCCGGCTTATATACAGGAATTACTGCGTCAATCGTCATTTTATTTTCTCATCTCCCGGCGATACCGGCTCCGTACATAAAAGAAAAACAACAGGACCAGAACACCCATGGCGCCTGTGTAACAGAGGGCTCCGCCCAGAATTCCAAAAGCCCGCACCAGCACGCGGGACAGGATCAGCGACAGGATGGCCGCCGCCCCGTAGCAAAGCAGGATCCCTCTCTGCTGGCGCATGGTCGTCAGGGCATAGTATAACAGCATGGCCGCCGCATTGAAGCCGCCGCCAAGGATCAACAGAACCAGAGCTCCGCGATACGGGGAAAGATCCTGTCCGAATACCAGGGACAGCACCGGGATTCCCAGCAAAAAAGCACCCAGACAGCAGACCGCTGTTAATCCGGTGATCCCAAGAAGAAGCCTGTAGACCATGGAGCGGAACCGTTCCCACTCCCCGTGTTCACAGCTTTCTCCCATGGTAGTCAAAAGCGGCTTGAAAATAAATCCGCTTAACAGATTGATGGTCGAGGTAGGAAGATAAAGATCCGTATAATAGGTCACTGCCTCCTCGCTCATACAGGCATCTACTGCATATTTTGCTGCGTTGCAGATATAAAGATACAGGAAGCTTCCAAGGAACAGGAAAAAGCAGTCCCGAAGAAGACGGAGCACCCGTTTCTTTGACGCAGAAAGCCGAAGCGGCTCAAAGCTTCCTATCACAAACAGGTCAAACACCACAAATCCCAGCACCGCCGCGATCACTGCCGCTGCACTGGCCGCCACGATATTCTTCGTCACGATCACCACGATCACAAAGACACCGCCGGAAAACAGCGTTCGGAATGCCATGGATTTTCCGGAGAGATCCAGACGGCCCTTCCTGTGAAACTCTCCCTCGAACACATCAGCCGCGCCGTCCACCAGCTTATAGAGGCACATGAGGAAGATCACCGCCGCCCGGACACCTGTGGCCCCGGAGATCAGGATATAGAGAATCCCCGCGATCACCATGGCAATACAGGTAATGACCCTTGCCGACAGGTACTCCGAAAAGGAATATTCGCCGGCCACATCCGTCACCTGGAAAGGCCGTACCTCATAGTAGCCGATGGTCAGAAGCATCTGTCCGGTGGTAAATGCGATGGAAAAAATCCCGCCGTAATATTCCCCGGTGGCTCTCGCCGCCACAGCGAACAGTAAAATACTTGCCAGCGCGAAAAGCAGGCTTCCGATCATGTTCCATATAATATTTTTCCGTACCTGGTTGGTTCCGTCCCCAAGGATCAGGGCTCTCCAGCTTTTCATCATTCTACCTGCTTCCAAATTCCTTTTCCGCCGCGTTCATGGCCGATTCGATCACCTTGTCCATGTCATAGTAGCGGTATTCTGCCAGTCTGCCGCCAAAAAGCACCTTTTGCTCTTCTGCACCAAGCTTCGCATATTTCTGATACAATTTCTGATTTTTCTCATCATTAACCGGATAATAAGGCTCCATGCCCTCCTCCCAGGCAACGGGATATTCTCTTGTCACCACGGTTTTCGGATTATTCTGGTAATCCACGGTACAGTCAAAATGCTTATGCTCGATGGTTCTCGTATAAGGAACCTCACGGGCCGTATGATTCACCACCGCAACGCCCTGATAGTTGTCCGTTTCAAAAATATCATCCTTAAATTCCAGGCTGCGGTATTCCAGCTTTCCATAACAGTAACCAAAATAGGCATCAATGGTTCCCGTGTAGATCACCCTGTCTCCCATGGCATCAAACCGATCCCGATCCGCCAGATAATCGGTTTCCAGAAGCACATCACAGCCCTCAAACAGCGCCTTCACCAGACCGTTATAGCCGCCGACGGGAATCCCCTGATACCGGTCATTGAAGTAATTATTATCATAGGTGTAACGGACCGGCAGACGGCGGATAATGAAGCTGGGCAGATCCTTACAGTCCCGTCCCCACTGCTTCTCCGTGTAGCCCTTGATCAGACGCTCATAAATGTCCCGTCCCACCAGCGAGATTGCCTGCTCCTCCAGGTTTTTCGGCTCACCGCTCACGCCTGCGCGCTGCTCCTCGATCTTCTTTCTGGCTTCCTCCGGCGTGGACACGCCCCAGAGCCTGCTGAAGGTATTCATATTAAAGGGCATGTTATACATTTCTCCGTGGTAATTGGCCACAGGACAGTTGGTGTAGCGGTTGAACTCCGCCAGCCGGTTCACAAACTGCCATACCTCCCGGCTGGACGTATGGAAAATATGCGCGCCGTACCGGTGCACCGGGATTCCCTCAATCTCCTCACAGTAGATATTTCCGCCCAGATGCTTCCGCTTCTCTACCACCAGGCAGGTTTTTCTGTTCTGTCCGGCATACCATGCCATCACGCCTCCGAACAGACCACCGCCCACGATCACATAATCATAATGCTTCATTCTTTGTCCTCTCTGGTGAAAACATGCGCGAAAGGGCGCACTTTTCCCGCAAAAGCCCATAATTATACCTTATTCTACTATAAAAGGCCTGTAAATGCAAGAAAGCCACCATATTTTCATGCAGTGTGTTCCGTGACTCCTGAAGCTCCCTCCTTCGCGGCCCTCCAGGCCAGCCGGCACATATCGAGGCTGCCACTGTCCCGGCCAGAGCAGTGGATCTGCGAAGGAATGTGCTGGCAGCCTTTCTATCACACAAAAACTGCCGCCCGCAGAGAATACACTTCTCTGCAAAGCAGCAGTTTTTCTTTATTTTTATATTTTTATCTGAATAACCGGTTCAGTGCGCTGAACAGTGCCCGATGAGATGCTCTTGTGATATTGGGGCTTACACCGACGCCGAAGGTTACTCTTCCGGTGTTCACATCCATCAGCTTGATATAGGCAGCAGCCTGTGCATGGGAGCCTTCACCCAGCGCATGCTCGGAGTAATCCAGGACCTTTACATGCACATCGGCGGTGTCCTCGATAGCTGCACGCGCCGCATCAATAGGGCCGTTTCCGATGCCCTTTGCCGATAAGATGCTTCCCTTATACTTATAGGTCAGCTTGGCCTCAGTATCGATCTCACCTACGTCGTGAGTCTCGCAGCGGATAAAGCCAAACGGCTCTTTTGCGGACAGATATTCTTTCTTGAACAGCTCCATGATCTGCTCAGGCGCAACCTCGCCGTGCTCCTCGGCTACGCCCTGTACCACATCGGCAAACTCCTTGTGCATATCCTTCGGAAGCTTGAAGCCGTAGAGCGTATCCATAACAAAGGCTACGCCGCCCTTGCCAGACTGACTGTTGATCCGGACGATGGGCTCGTAATCGCGGCCCAGATCCGAGGGATCCACCGGCAGATACGGAACCTCCCAGTAGGGATTCTTTCTCGCCTTGAGTGCCTTGACGCCCTTGTTGATGGCATCCTGATGAGATCCGGAGAATGCTGTAAATACCAGCTTTCCGGCGTAAGGATGTCTCGGATCGATATTCATCTTGGTGCATCGTTCATATACATCGATGATCTCCCGGATATTTTCAATCTCCAGCTTCGGATCAATGCCCTGGGAGAACATGTTATAAGCCACATTCAGTACATCTACGTTTCCGGTACGCTCGCCGTTTCCGAACAAGGTTCCTTCCACACGGTCTGCGCCTGCCAGCAGGGCCAGCTCTGTTGCCGCCACGCCGGTTCCACGGTCATTATGAGGGTGGACACTTAAAATAATGGATTCACGGTTCTTAAAATGGGTGCTCATCCATTCGATCTGATCCGCATACACATTGGGAGTCGTCATCTCCACCGTTGCAGGCAGATTGACGATCATGGGGTGCTCCCTGGTAGGGTTCCAGGTATCCTGAACAGCCGTACATACCTCAAGAGCATAATCCAGCTCGGTTCCCGTAAAGCTCTCCGGCGAATACTCCAGAATGATCTCACCGTCAAAATCCTTCGCCCGTTCCTTTACCATATTGGTGCCGTCGATGGCGATCTGCTTGATCTGCTCTCTGTCCATGTTGAACACCACATCACGCTGTAAGGTAGAGGTAGAATTGTAAATATGGACAACGGCACGCTTGATTCCTTTCAGGGCCTCAAAGGTCCGGTCGATCAGGTGCTCTCTGCACTGTACCAGAACCTGAACCAGCACATCATCGGGAATCAGCTTCCGGTCAACAAGCTGTCTTAAAAAGTCATATTCGATCTGGGACGCGGCGGGGAAACCGACCTCGATCTCCTTAAAGCCAAGCTTCACCAGAAGGTTGAACATCTCGATTTTTTCTTCCACAACCATGGGCTCGATCAGGGCCTGGTTGCCGTCACGCAGATCGACGCTGCACCAGATCGGTGCCTTCTCGATCTCCTTCCCCGGCCAGGTACGCTCCGGAAAATCAATGACAGGTACTCGTTTATATCTTTTAAAATTTAACATGATCTATTTCCTCTCTTTTCTTCTTTGCAGGATCCAGACACTTCTTCTGTTTTTATGTCGGATTTCTTTTCTGATTTTCACCGTTTTTGATCGATTCCCGCGTTCATAGTCGATAGATCACGCTGTAGTTTTCTATAATATACATCTTACTCTTTCTAATGCACTTCTTAGCGGAAGCCCCATATTTCATCAGTCCCATCGTTTATATTTTAATCCGTTACGATTATAACACAGCGATTTTCGGATTACAATTCTTTTCCCGGACCGCCAGGTATGATTTTTTTTAATGGGAGAGATTCCATCGTGGCATGGATCAAAAGCCTCCTGTACAGCATTTTTGTTTATCAGGAAGGGCTTTTCCGATAAACAAAGGGCACAGGCCTGCCGGTCTGTGCCTCTCTATAGGAAGGGTACAGGAAACATGGTTCCTGAGAAATAAAATGGTGTTGGCTTGCTTTTAATAATTTCCCTCGAAGAATCCTCCGTTCTTCACCTTGTAGCCCTCGAAGTAGGAACTGAAATCCATCTTCAGATACCGGCAGAGATCTGCCAGCTCCACCATGGTATTGTCATTGACGGGGATTCCATGCTCCCGCCGTTCTTTTTCGGCGAATACTTCTTTTTCGCCGTGGGTGTAGATACGGTCCTTTCCGTCCGCCTTCGGGCTTTCCCTCAGCCGCTCCAGATAACAGGAAAAATTCTTCCGGATCTCGGTAGCATCACCGAAGATCTCCGGATTCACTGCCATGAAGCCGTGGCAGATCCCGGTCTTGTCGGGGAAAGTGCAGCACCGGTCTGAGTTGATGCCCTGGGACAGAACCGAGCTGAACAGCTCGCAGAGCATACCGTAGCCATAGCCCTTATGGCTTCCGCTTATCTCCTCGGAACCTCCAAGGGGCATGATCCCGCCGCCCTTTTTTGCAACAATGTTGGCAAGGACATCCGGGGCATCCGTGCTCTCATGACCATCCTTATCCAGCGCCCAGCCCTCCGGCAGCGCCTTTCCCATCTTGTTGTACATCTCCAGCTTTCCTCTGGTTACAACTGTCGTGGAGGCATCAAACAGAAACGGATACGGATCTGCCGGCATGGCCACCGCAATGGGATTGGAGCCCAGCATGGCTTTTCTTCCGAAAGTCGGTACCATGATCGCCTCCGAGTTAGTGCAGGCCATTCCGAGGAGTCCCTGATCGGAAGCCATCTTCGCATAGTAACCGGCAATCCCGAAATGGTTGGATTCGCGGACGCTTACCATACCGATGCCTGTGGTCTTTGCCTTTTCAATGGCCTTGTTCATGGCATAAACCGAAATCAGCTGTCCCATGCCGTTATGTCCGTCAATGACCGCCGAAACCGGTGTCTCAAATACTACCTCCGGCTTCGCCTCCGGGTGGATCGTCCCCTTTTCGATTCCTTTATGATAACGGACCATCCGCTGCATGCCGTGGCTTTCAATTCCAAACAGATCTGCTGTCAGAAGCACATCCTTGATGATCCGACTTTCCTCTTCACTGAAGCCGAACCGGCAGAATACATCATGGCAAAAACGATCCAGCTTTTCATATCCCCAGGTTACATATCCCATAGCAGTTTCCTCCGATAAAAATTTCCCACAGACAACGATTCCGTCTCCGATTCCGTCTCCGATTACTGTCTGCATTTCTATTTTTCGATCTTTTACGGTAATACCTGTAAATATATTGGTATTACCAATTAACCTGATTATACTATAGACAATTTAAAATTGCAAGCAGGTTTTATGTTTACCCCCTCTTTTGAAGCTTTATTCCCCAGAACGCCATATTCCTGATATTCTTGTCGAATCGTCTGACAAATGTCTTATATGTTTGGAGTTACGGTGACCAACAGACTGGCATTACCGTTATTATGCAATTTTATTCTAAAATTCCAATCGAATCTGTCTGTCAATCCAGCTTTTCTGAATTGCCTCACGAATCATATCACCTGGCATATATCCACCAATTAAAAACGGGGACTCAGGATTATGCTTTCTCATATTTTCTTTGACCAAAACCGGATTTACATTCGCATAACAGTATTTACACAAATGTCCGCAAGTATCATAGGCACCTATATCTGTCCCCAAAAGACATGCACATTCCCCATTTCTCTGATTTTTCTTTCTCTTTGGAACTTCCAGCCTGTTATGGAGAGCTGTCTCAAATGTATGAACCGTCATACATCCGGAGCAATCTGCGCCATATTTTGCAAGATCTTCTCCTTCTGCACAAGGCTTCAACACCATTCCATACTTAGACGCTATTTTTACAAATGCCTTTCCTATCGTAGTCCTGTCTTCTGCCCGTACTGATTTTGCTTCCGGAAAATTGCGCTCCACCTTTTTATAAATATCTATAAAGCTGATCACACATGTCTTTGTATATCCGGCAAGAATTTCAGCCATTTTTTCAAATTCAGATATATGCCACTCCACAGAATGTTTTTTATCTATAAAAATCGGATCATATCTCCATCCCATACTGTCTACACCCACGACATCCGACAATTCTTTAAAACCTTCCATCACAGTTTCTTTATCCGGAACGTTTGGCTCAATATCCTTTCCGTAAGGTGTAATTGTTACAAACCAGTATTGACCATATGGTTTTAATTCATCCGGAAATGGCAGCATTGGAAAAGGGTTCTTCGTGCAGAATGCGATCAGATCCACAGCTTCTGGTGAAAGGCTGTATTTCGTCACCTGTTTGGGATTATAGGGATTCCTCACGCATACATATTCTTCTTTTATCCGATTCAAAAACCATTTTGAATAAAATGCAGGTATATCTGTTCTCATTCCTGTTTGTATTATCATTTTATCACACCCTCTCTTGTCGCTATTCACCCCGTTCACAGCCGCCCTTTATCACAAATCTACAGTTCTTTCAGAATTTCTCCAATATCTTCATTCATATAAACAGACTTTCTCGTTATTTCTGCAGGTGCATATGCTTCACCCTGATTCAGACACACATAAAATGCATGTTGAAATGTGTTTGTCATCTGCCAGAACGGATATTTTATAATACCGGGAGTATTATATCCTACACCAAGTTCAAGGAACACTATTCTCTGCTTTTTATGATCCTGTATAAATTTCTCGTACTTTTCTGCTGCCTGGTGCCATCCCTCATCTTCAACAAATGTCTGATCCGATCTGAGATTCATACTCATCGGCTTACCGCAGTGCGGACAATATGGAATCAAACTTGTCGGAACTGTAAGCTTTATTTCTTCGTCTTCCGGTTTTTGCAGTTCCCCGTCTTTTATCTGAAATCCCTGACTCAGCACCATTTTTTTAATTGTTTCTTCATTGTCATAGGTTTTCTTATGGCAAGGCTCACTACATTGAAACAGACCATAATCTCCCTGTGTATAAAAGATTCTGTTTTTATAAAAGCCGGCTTTTTGGAAACAATGATCCACATTTGTCGTCAGTACAAAATAATCCTTCTCTTTCACCAGATCATACAGGTTCTGATATACCGGTTTTGGCGCATCCATATATCGATTAATATAGATATATCTGCACCAGTATCCCCAGTGTTTTTCCAAGGTTTTATATGGATAGAAGCCTCCTGCATACATATCAGAAAATCCCGATTTACCTATCTGTACTCAACGATTTCTTCGAATGGTTTTCTTGGTCTTTTGGCCGGAGCTTCGTCGGCAAAGCCAACCGCAACAATTCCCGTCAACTGGCTGTCTGTTCCGATAAAATCCATCAGCTCATTATAGGCAAAACAAGTATTGGCAATCCATAAGGTGCCCAATCCATATCCCGTTGCTGTCAGAATCATGTTTTCAATCGCTGCACCTATGGACAATGAATCACATATTTCAACAATTCGCTTTTCATTTTCAATGTTTGCAAATGGCGTATGCTGATTGGTGTTAAGCACTGCAATGAGGCAGGGAGCCTCCTGCATGATTCTGACGGAATTCTCAGCATCCGGTATCGCAAATGCCCATTCCGGCATAAGCTCATGGGTCATTTTTTCTGAATTTATACCATGACGCATGACATCAACCAGTTTATCCTTTTCTTCACCCTGATATACAATAAATTTCCAAGGCTGCCTGTTTTTAGCAGATGGTGCGAGGGAAGCACTGTATATGATCTCTTCTATTAACTTCCTTTCGATCTCATCCGGCTTATATTTTCTTATACTTCTTCTATTCTCAATTTCTCGTATCATAATTCCTCTCTCTTAGTGCCTTGACCCCAAGGCTCATCTTCTCCTATGATTTCCAACCTATCCATCCCAACATGACATTTCAGGAAAAGCACCTCAACACCTGCTGCCTTCGCCTCGTGAAGTGCAACGCCAAATTCGGGATGCGTTGCCGTATTCGGCCTGACTTCACTGATGCCTTCCATTTGAATCACAAATGCAATCAAGCATTTATATCCTTGTCCGCACGCAGCTGCAAGTTCCCGCAAATGCTTAACTCCTCTTTCCGTCGGGGCATCTGGAAAATATCCAACTCCGTCTATCTCAAGGGTGCAGCCTTTGACTTCCATTAGATATTTTTGCTTTCCTTTTTCCATATAGAAATCCATCCGGCTGTTTCCAAAGGTATACTCTGGTTTAATACAATCATACCCCTGTTTCATCAGCCATTCTTTTACCACTTTATTCGGTGCCTGAGAATCAATGTTAACCCATGTCTTATTCTTCTTAACCGCAACCAAATCATAACGAGTCTTTCGATTTGGGCTCTTTTCTATACAATCTTCCAAAATCACTTCCGCCCCCGGCAGCAGTAATTCACGACAACGTCCCGTATTCTTTACATGAACCGATTCTACCTCTTCCGATCCATCAATCTTTACCCGCGCGATAAAACGATTGGGACGTTCTATGAAAAAGGCTTCCACTATCTTATCATATTTCATGTGCCGTTTCCTATTATCTGATGATTTCTATGTGCTGAAGCATTCATTATTACACGATTGGATTCACTGGAAGCGGCCTGTACTTTGCCGTATAATAATCGCAATCAATTCGAATAACACTAACAATTGAAACCAATTTTTCATTAAACACAAAATCTTTACCCGTTTGTGTTTTCATCAATACACTTAATGCCTTGATTTTTTCCTGCGGCACTTCCACAATCTTTGCCGTTCCAAATCCATCAAAAGAATAGTAGCTGCATCCATATTGGCAGGCAACTTTACCTGAAAATGGCTGTACATCACACTCAATCTGAACGCAGCAATCAGAATTATTTCTGATAATGTCAAGCTTACGCCCCTCTAACGCCCCATGCAAATAAAATACGAGCTTATCACCTTCCAAAACATAGCCGTAGTTCATGGGAACTATGTATGGCTTTCCCTGATCCACTAAACCGAGATGCAAAACCTTGCCCGAATCAAGGATATGTATTATTTCATTGCTGTCTGTTACTTCTCTATCTCTTCTTCGCATAAAAATCCTTACCTTTTTCCTTTCTGCTCTTTCTTATGGCTGTCTTCTTCCCGAACATCACTTTGATCCCTAGCAATTTTGAATCTCATCAGCAGCCTTTTCAAGTCTCAGAGTAGCGTATTCAGACATAATGGAGTCTGCCATTATATTCTTCCAATTCTTCTTTCGTATATCTTGTACTCACTTATCTTCCACCAACAGTCGCTATGATGTTAGCATCTAATTAGTACAAAACAAAAATGAGATATTCCCTTGATACAAATAAAATGTATAATAACAAGAGGAGGAACTCATCATGTCATGTAAGAAAACTCAACA